>NZ_JBMERN010000012.1:0-75290 GCF_049310965.1 Loktanella sp. DJP18
CCGTCCACGCAGGGACACATCACCATCGCCGTCGGGGCAACCCGGTTGATCCAGCAGGCATCGTGGCCGGCCCCGGACACGATGTTCATGTGGGAATACCCCAGCCGGTCGGCCGCATCGCGGATGGCGCGCACGCAGCCGTCGTCGAAGGTCACGGGGTCGAAATGCCCTGTCGGTTCGATCGTGATGCCAAGGCCGAGATCGGCGGCAATCTCCTGCGCCTCGGCTTCCAACTTCTCACGCATCGATGTTAGCTTGCCCAGATCGGGCGAACGGAAATCGACGGTGAACACCGCGCGGCCGGGGATCACGTTGCGCGAGTTGGGATAGACGTTCGCCTGTCCCACCGCGCCGACGGCGTCCGGCTGGTGATCCATGGCGATGCGATGCACGGCTTCGGTGATCCGCGCCATGCCAAGACCCGCATTCACGCGCATGTTCATCGGCGTGGACCCGGTATGTGCATCCTTGCCGGTCAGCGTCACCTCCAGCCACCACAGGCCTTGACCGTGGGTGACGACGCCGATCTGCTTGCCTTCGGTCTCCAGGATCGGACCTTGTTCGATGTGCAGCTCGAAGAAGGCGTGCATCTTGCGCTCACCGACCCGCTCGTCACCTTCCCAGCCGACGCGGCGCAGTTCGTCGCCGAATGTCTTGCCATCGGCGTCGCGGCGATCCTTTGCCCAAGCCTCCTCGTGCATCCCGGCAAACACGCCAGAGGCGAGCATGGCAGGGGCAAAGCGGGTGCCTTCCTCGTTGGTCCAGTTGGTGACGACGATGGGGTGCTTCGTGCGGATATTCAGATCGTTCAGCGACCGGATCACCTCCAGCCCGCCCAGCACGCCCAACACGCCGTCGTATTTTCCACCGGTTGGCTGGGTGTCGAGATGGCTACCGACATACACCGGCAGCGCATCGGGGTCGGTGCCGTCGCGGCGGGCGAACATGTTGCCCATCAAATCGACGCCCATCTTGCAGCCGGCTTTCGCGCACCAGGCGGCGAACAGGTGTCGGCCTTCGCTGTCGGCATCGGTCAGGGTCTGCCGGTTGTTGCCGCCCGCGACACCAGGGCCGATCTTTGCCATCTCCATCAGGCTGTCCCACAGGCGGTCGGGATTGATGCGCAGGTTTTCGCCCGGGGCTGCCATCGTGCACTCCTGTCGATTACGATTTGACCGATTGGTCAAACAAACGCTAACAGAGGTCCAGTGTCAGTCAAGCGTCACGGCCATCAACGCGGCACATGCCCAAAAATCGGGCAAGGGCATCCGCGCTGACTGGACCATGCAGCGTTCTTCGGCGCAGGGTGAACAGATGAATGAAGAGCCGCAGCTGACCCGCATTCAGGCCCGCAACCGGGCGGCCATCCTGTCGGGCGGGCTCGACGCCTTTTCGTCGGCGGGCTTCCGGGGGGCAACCCTCGACCAGATCGCAGAGGCGGCAGGGCTGTCGAAGCCCAACCTGTTGTATTACTTCCCTTCCAAGGACGCGATCTATACGGCGCTGCTGACCGAATTGCTGAAGACCTGGCTCGATCCGCTGCGCGCGCTGAACCCCGACGGCGACCCGGTGGCCGAAGTGCTGGCCTATGCCCATCGCAAGCTGGCCATGAGCCGCGATTATCCGCGTGAAAGCAGGCTGTTCGCCAATGAGATCCTCGCGGGTGCGCCGCAGATGCACGCGGTCCTGGCCGGCCCGCTGCGCGCGCTGGTGGACGACAAGGCCAAGGTTCTGCGCGGCTGGATGGCGGCTGGAACGATCAGGGCTGTCGACCCGCATCACCTGATCTTCTCGATCTGGGCGCTGACGCAGCATTACGCCGATTTTGACGTGCAGGTGCGGGCGGTTCTGGGCGACCTCGATCCTTTTTCAGGCGCGGATGCCTTCATCGAACAACTTTACCGCAGTCTGCTTGCACCGACTGAACCGGACCGCTTGTAAAGACCGGGCGACAGGTCTACCAGCCGGCTTGCCGTTCTCATCCGGGTCACTGCCATGCCCACTTCGGACCCTGGTCGCGTCGCCCGCCCGGCGTCGACCCTTGCGCTTGCGGTGGGATCGGTCGGTGTCGTCTACGGCGACATCGGCACCAGCCCACTCTACGCGCTGCGCGAAGGCCTTGCCGCCGCCACACGCGGCGGACAGGCCCAATCCGGCGACGTCCTGGGCATCGTGTCCCTGCTGCTGTGGCTGTTGATCCTGATCGCGACCTTCAAATATGTCGTCCTGATCCTGCGCGCCGACAACCGGGGCGAAGGCGGCACTCTGTCGCTGCTCGCGCTCGGGCAACGGGCGCTCGGCAAGAATCGCCTTCTTCTCATGCTGGGAATCGTCGGGACCTCGCTGTTCTTTGGCGATGCGATGATCACGCCCGCGATCTCGGTATTGTCGGCGGTGGAAGGCGTCACCCTGATCGTGCCCACATTCGCGCCCTATGTCATCCCCGTCACCATCGGCATCATCATCGCCCTTTTCGCGGCGCAGCGGCGCGGGACCGAACGCATCAGCCGCCTGTTCGGACCGATCATGCTGGCATGGTTCGCCCTGATGGCGGTCATGGGGCTCAGCCACATTGCCGACGCACCACGCATCCTCGGCGCGTTCAGCCCGGTCCCCGGCGTGCAATTCCTGTTCAATCACGGTGCATCCGCCTTGCCGGTGCTGGGGTCCGTGTTCCTTGCGATCACGGGCGCAGAGGCGCTGTATGCCGATATGGGCCATTTCGGACGCAGGCCGATCCGACTAGCATGGGTGATCGTGGTATTCCCGTCATTGGCGCTGTCCTATCTGGGGCAAGGCGCGCTGGTGCTGGCCGATCCGACAGCGGCCCGTGATCCCTTTTTCCTGATGGCCCCGTCATGGGCGCTTCCCGGTCTGGTCGCCTTCGCCACCGTGGCCACGGTGATCGCATCTCAGGCCGTCATCACGGGGGCCTTTTCCGTGGCGCATCAGGCCGTGCAACTGGGACTGCTGCCCCGGATGGAGGTTCGTCATACGTCCGAGACGCAACTGGGCCAGATCTACATCCCGCGCATGAATGCCATCCTGCTGATGTGCGTCGTGGTGCTGGTACTCGCCTTCGGGTCCTCGGCCAACCTCGCCACCGCCTACGGCATTGCCGTGACAGGAGAGATGCTGGTGACGACGATCCTGGCCTTTGTCGTCTATCGCTACCTTTGGAAATGGTCGGTTCCGCTGGCTCTGGCGATGCTGGCTCCGCTGGCCGTGATCGAAATCGGTCTGTTTGCGGCGAATTTGACGAAGTTCATGCAAGGTGGCTACCTGCCCTTGATGGTCGCCGCGCTGCTGGTGATCGTGATGGCAACCTGGGTTCGGGGCAATCGGATCGTGCAAGACAAGTCGCGGTCGGATTCGGTCCCGCTGACCACACTGATCGACTCGTTGAAGGGGTCCGCCAACCTGCGCCACGTCGGCGGTACGGCAATGTTCCTGACGGCTGAATCCGTGGTCGCCCCACCTGCCTTGCTGCACAACCTCAAGCACAATCAGGTGCTGCATGACCGCAACTACATCGTGACGGTCGCGACATCGAACGCGCCTCATGTTGCACCCGCCGATCAGGTCGTGACCGAACCGCTGACCGACAACTTTACGCGCGTCTTCGTCACCTTTGGCTACATGGACGATCCGAACGTGCCGCGCGCGCTGGCCCTGGCGCGCCGGCTCGGCATCAAGTTCGAAATCATGGCAACGTCATTCTTCATCAACAGACGCAGCTACAAGCTGGCGGAACACGGGGCCATGCGTGGCTGGCAACAACGACTTTACGTCGCCATGACCAAGACGGCGACGAACGCGCCGGCGTATTATCACCTGCCCCCCAACCGTGTGATCGAACTGGGGCAGCAGATCGTGATCTGACAAAAGGTCGCCGGAACCCGCGGTGTCGGGCCGAGGTTTCCCCTGTAACACATGCTGGAGACGCCAAATGACCTACAAGCTGACGCTGAAATCGCTTTCGCCCGTGACCCACGACACCTGGCATCTGGTCTTTGACCGGCCCGAAGGATTCAGGTTCGAGCCCGGTCAGGCAACGCACTGGGCACTGGACAAGGACGGCTGGCGCGAAGAGGATCGCCCCTTCACCATGACCTCGCACCCGGAGGCGGAGGTCGTGGAATTCGTCATCAAAACCTACCCCGACCACGACGGCGTGACTGAACAGATTCCCGACATGACGCCCGGCGACGCCATCATCGCCGAGGACCCCGCCGGGGCCATCACCGATCATGGACCGGGCGTGTTTCTGGCCGCCGGGGCCGGCATCACACCCTTCATCCCGATCCTCGACAAGCACGAGAGAGAGGACGTGACCGGCGATCACCTGATCTATGCCAACAAGACCGACCGCGACATCATCTTGAAGGACAAGTGGGACGCTATGGAAGACTTGCGCGCCACCTACGTGATCTCGGACCAGCCCGACACCGCTCACGAACGGGGAAAGCTGGACCGGGACATGCTGCAGGACTTGCTGATCGACCTCGATCAGACGTTCTACATCTGCGGCCCCCATGGCTTTGTCGACGCGATGCGCGATGCACTGACCGACCTGAGCGTGCCGAAGAACCGCATGGTCATTGAAAACGGCTGGTGATCGTATTCACCGTCATTCCGCAGCGACCGCCCCCGGATTGTTCGGATGGGTCGTCCAGTTGGCATAGTCCGATTGCACGACCTTGCCTGTGCGCGGGTCGGTCTGGCCGGGTGCCATCGCTTCCATCGTGATGCAGTCCTGCACCGGGCAGACATCGACGCACAGGTTGCAGGCCACGCATTCCTCGTCGATGACGCTGAACGTCCGATCCGGAGTCATTGCGATCGCCTGATGGCTGGTATCCTCGCAGGCGGCATAGCAACGGCCGCAGGAAATGCACTTGTCCTGATCGATCTTCGCCTTGGCGACGTAGTTCAGGTTCAGATACTGCCAGTCAGTGACGTTCGGGACAGCCTTGCCCACGAAGTCGGCGGTCGAGGCATAGCCTTTTTCGTCCATCCATTGGGACAGGCCGGACTTCATCTCGGCCACGATCTTGAACCCGTAGGTCATCACCGCCGTACAGACCTGCACGTTGCCGCAGCCCAGCGCCATGAACTCTGCCGCGTCGCGCCATGTGGTGATGCCGCCGATGCCCGAGATCGGCATCCCGCGCGTCACCGGATCGCGGGCGATCTCGGCTACCATGTTCATCGCGATGGGCTTGACCGCCGGCCCGCAATAGCCGCCGTGCGTACCCTTGCCGTCGATCATCGGTTCCGGCGACATGGCGTCGAGGTTCACCGACGTGATCGAATTGATCGTGTTGATCAGGCTGACCGCATCGGCCCCGCCATTGCGCGCCGCTTGGGCGGGCTTGCGGATGTCGGTGATGTTCGGCGTCAGCTTCACGATCACAGGCCGGTCGTAGTATTTCTTGCACCAGCGCACGACCATTTCGATATATTCCGGCACCTGCCCCACGGCGGAACCCATGCCACGTTCGGCCATGCCGTGCGGGCAGCCGAAGTTCAGCTCGATCCCGTCGGCGTTCGTTTCCTGCACGCGGGGCAGGATGTCGCGCCAGGCCTGCTCCTCGCAAGGCACCATGATCGACGCAATCAGGGCACGGTCGGGATAGTCCGCCTTGACGCGGGCCATCTCCTCCAGATTCACCTCCAGCGGGCGATCGGTAATCAGTTCGATGTTGTTCAGGCCCAGCAGCCGGCGGTCGGCACCGTAGATCGCGCCGTATCTTGGGCCATTCACGTTGACGACGGGCGGGCCTTCGCTGCCGAGGGTCTTCCAGACGACACCGCCCCAGCCCGCCTCGAACGCGCGGCGGACGTTGTATTCCTTGTCGGTCGGCGGTGCCGAGGCAAGCCAGAACGGGTTCGGGCTGCGGATACCCAGAAATTCTGTCGTCAGGTCGGCCATGATGGTTCCTCCGGCATGGGGTCAGCCCGCGTGGGACTGATGGTCGGGACAGTGGTAGGCGGTGCGCCCGCCCACCTTTTTCTTGGTGATGGTGCCGCCGCAACGGGGACAGTCGGCACCGTCCTTGCGGTGATGGATCAGCCAGTCGTTTGGTAATTGACTGTAATCAGCATTCCTGGACATGACGTAGCCCATGATATCCTGAACCGCGCGGCGCAGGTGCGCGATGGTTGCCGCGTCAATGTCGGTGCCACGTGCGTCCGGCATGATCCCACAGCGATAAAGCGCTTCGTCAGACCACAGGTTGCCGACGCCGGCCATCTTCGACTGGTCGAGAAGTGCGGATTTCACCGCCTGCCGGGTGCCACCGATGGCGCTGGCAAAGGCGTTGTCGCCGATCTCCATCGCATCGGGGCCAAGGCGCTTTTCGGCCACGAAGTCATCGACATCCTCGACCAGTCTGATCCGCCCGAACTTTCGCGGGTCGCGAAAGGCAAGGCGGCGAGTGCCTTCGAAGATCACCGTAAGGCGGGCATAGTCCGGGGCGTCGTCGCCCTCTTCGTAGACCCGCAGCGACCCTGACATGCCAAGGTGGATGTGCAGCCACGGACCGTTCTGCGATCCGGCGAAGATGTATTTGCCGTGCCGCCGAGTCCGGGTGAACTGCGTGCCGATCAGGCGATTCCGCTCTGCCGCGATCGGCAATTCGACGTGGCTGACTTCGCCCAAGGCGAATCCTGCAATCGTCCGGTGCAGACAGTGGTCCGCGATCCGCCGCCGGGCGGCGTCGGATTCGGGAAGTTCAGGCACCGGTCAACACCGCATGGATGTCCATGGCGGCATCCCGGCCCTGCGCCACGGCGGTCACCGTCAGATCGTCGCCGCCCAGCGCGCAATCGCCGCCCGCCCAGACACCGTCACGCGTCGTCCGGCCTGTGCCCGTAACCTTGATCTTGCGCCCTTCGACCGTCAGGCCACCGTCGGTCGTCAACGTCTGTCCAATGGCACGGAACACCTGATCGGCTGGCAGCGTCACCGTCTCGTCCGTGCCTTTCAGCCCGGTGCCATCGTCGGCGGTGTATTCCAGTTCGATCCCGCCGTCATGGACACCGCGCGGCTGCACGTTGAACATCAGCCGGACACCGTGACTGGCGGCAAGGTCCTGTTCATATCGGCTGGCTCCCATCGCGTCGCGGCCGCGGCGATAGGCGATGGTGACATTTTCCGCACCCAGCAGTTTCGACTGCACTGCGGCATCGACGGCAGTCATGCCGCCGCCGATGACGACGACATTGCGCCCCACGGCCAAGGCCGACAGGTCAGTGCTTTGCCGCAGATCGGCAATGAAGGCGACGGCATTGGCCACGCCCGCGCGGTCGTCACCCGCGATCCCCAGGGCATTCACCCCGCCAAGTCCGACGCCCAGAAAGACCGCGTCGAAATCCTCCGACAGGTCATCGAGGTTCAGATCCTGACCCAACGTCCTGCCAGTCAATAGCGTGATGCCACCGATGCCCAGCAACCAGTCGACCTCGCGCTGGGCGAAACCGTTTGTCGATTTGTAGGCTGCGATACCGTATTCGTTCAGCCCGCCGGGTTTCGGACGCGCATCGTATAGCGTGACCGCATGGCCCAGCATCGCAAGGCGGTGCGCGCAGGACAGGCCGGCGGGGCCTGCCCCGATGACGGCGACGCGCTTGCCGGTGTCCGGCGAACGGGTAAAGGGATGACCCTGCTGCGCCATCAGCGTGTCGGTGGCGTGGCGTTGCAAGCGACCGATCTCGACCGGCTTGCCCTCGGCCGCTTCGCGCACGCAGGCCCCTTCGCACAGGTCTTCGGTCGGACAGACGCGGGCGCACATGCCCCCCAGAATGTTGGCCTCGAAGATCGTGCGGGCCGCCGATTCCGGTGTGCCGGTGGCGATCTGCCGGATGAAAAGCGGGATGTCGATAGAAGTCGGACAGGCCGTCACACAGGGCGCATCGTAACAGAAATAGCAGCGGTCCGCGGCGACATGCACCTCGTGCGGGGCAAGCGGCGCGTGCAGGTCCGCAAAGCCAAGGGCGATCTGTTCGCCGCTCAGGCGACCGGCGGCAATTCCGGGTGCGGTAGGTGATGTCATGGCGGCCTCGGTCCTGTGATGTGACCGCAAGCCTGCCACAACTTCATTTTTTATCAAACGGTAAATTTTAAGCGGATTGTGAATGGCGGTGGCGTGCCTTGCGTCATATTTTCCGGGCAAGCCGATTTGAAACCGCGACCGCGCCCTTTCCCGGGCGCAGCAAACGGTTTAGCAGGGCCATTGTCACGCCAAGGCCAAGGGTTTTCCGCATGTTCACCGCCACACTGATCGCCGGACCCGGCCTGCTCGACTCCACGCTGGTCGAGAACCTTCGCAACGCCTGGGGCGGGGGCGTGGCGAGGTGGCTATCGCGTGACGAGGCCGCAGCCTTTGCCCTGCCCGCCTTGCCCGACAATCGCTGGGGCGTGTGGGACGATTGCCAGAGGCTGGGCGTCGACCTTGTGGTGCAACCGACCGCAGGGCGTCGCAAGCGGATGCTGCTGGCGGACATGGACAGCACCATGATCCGGCAGGAGTGCATCGACGAACTGGCGGCTGAGGCTGGGGTAGGCGAACGGGTCGCCGCGATCACCGCCCGCGCCATGAACGGCGAACTGGACTTCGAGGCGGCGCTGATCGAGCGGGTCGGCCTGTTGAAGGGTCTGCCGGAAAGCATCGTGCAACACGTCCTCGATACCCGCATCCAGCTGATGCCGGGCGGATACGAGCTGGTCCAGACGATGAAGGCGCACGGCGGCCACGCGGCGCTGGTGTCGGGCGGCTTTACCGCCTTTACCGCGCGGATCGCGGCGGCGCTGGGGTTCGACGAAAACCGTGCCAACACGCTGCTGTTCGCGGACGGTCGCATGACCGGCGACGTGGCCCGCCCGATCCTGGGCCGTCAGGCCAAGGTCGATGCGCTGGTGGACATCACCGCCCGGCTGGGGATTGCAGAAGCGGACGTGATCGCCGTGGGCGACGGTGCCAACGACCTTGGCATGCTGAGTCGCGCGGGCACCGGCGTAGCATTGCACGCCAAGCCTGCGGTTCAGGCGGAATGCGATGTGCGGATCAACCACGGCGACCTGACGGCGCTGCTGTTCATCCAAGGCTACAACCGCCTCGAATTCGCCAGCTGATGTTCGAGGTCACTGCGGACGCCCTGGTCTGGCTGATGCTGGCCGCCTTCGTCGCGGGCATCGTGGATTCCATCGCCGGTGGTGGCGGCCTGATCACCCTGCCAGTGCTGGTGTTGGCCGGTGCGCCCCCTGTGACGGCGATCGCGACGAACAAAGTGCAGGGTGCCTTTGGCGCGGGCATGGCGGCCATCGCCTATGCGCGCGGCGGCCACGTCGATCTGCGAAAGCAGTGGAGATCCGCGCTGATCGCCTTTGGTGCGGCGGTCGTGGGTGCAGTGCTGACGTCGTCCCTGCCCACGGACGTGATTCGTCTGGGCCTGCCGGTTCTTCTGATCGGGATCGCACTGTTCTTTGCGCTGAAGCCCGGCCTGAACGACATCGACCGCGCCCAGCGCATCGCGCCGGGGGTCTTTGCGCTGACCATCGTGCCGCTGGTCGCGTTCTATGACGGGCTGATCGGACCGGGGGCAGGTGCCTTCTACATGCTGGGGTTCGTGGCACTTGCGGGCTACGGCGTGCTGCGGGCCACCGCGCACACTAAGCTTCTGAACTTCGCGTCAAACCTCGGCGGCATCGCGACTTATGCGCTGGTAGCAAGTCCCTGGTGGGGCGTCGGTCTGGCGATGGGCGCGGCGCAGATCGCCGGTGCCTGGGTCGGGTCACGGCTGGCCATGCGCGTCGGTGCGCGGCTGATAAAGCCTGTGCTGGTCACAGCCGCAACGGCGCTGGCCGTGCGGCTGCTCTGGCAGATGTGGGGCTAGGCGTCCTCAGTCGGGCCGCCCGCCTCTTTCCAGTCAGGCACACCCCCGACGTTCGTGACGTCGGTATAGCCCATCTCCTTCAGCGTCTTGCCGGCCAGTGCCGCCTGCCCGCCTGCGCCACAGACCAGATAATACTTGCCGTTCGGCGTCAGGAAATCCTTGTGATAGGGCGACGCCGGGTCGGCGGCGAATTCCATGAAGCCGCGCGGCACGCGCTTGGCCCCCTTGATCGTGCCGGTCTTGGCGATGTCGCTGCTGTCGCGCACGTCGATCCAGATGCCGCCGTCGTCCGACCCATGCGCCTTGATGGCATCGGCCGTCGGCAGCCGCGTGATGACGGAGTTCGCGTCGTCGAGATAGTCTTTTGCGGTCTTCATGGGTGTCTCCCCTTCGTGTTGATCTGACGAGGGATGTAGCGTGATCCTGTCTGCGTCAAAGTCACGCGCGGGCGATCTAGAGTTTGTGAAGATAGGCCTTGGATGCATAGCCCGTCACACCCTGTCCATCGTCCAGCGTGAGCCGGCACCACGGCGTATTACCGTTCGGCTCGCAATCCTCGACATAGACCTCGGTGCCGTTCGGCAGGCCCAGAACGGCGATGTAACCCGTGCCCGGTCCCGCCCGCAGTTTCAGCATGTCGTCGTCTTCGACGCCGCGGACTTCGTAGCGCCCCGCGACGCTTTGCGGTCCGGCGCAACCGGCCAGTAGGATTGCCGTCAGGGCGGTCGTGATGAAGGGGCGCATCGATGTCTCCTGCACTTCGTTTCTTTTGCCGTCAGCCTAGCGCGGGTGCGACCCGCTGGAAACCGGTGACGGGAGAAGACACGCCGGGCGGGCAGAAAAAAGCCCGGGCACAAGGCCCGGGCGAAGTCCAACAGGGAGGGTGTCACATGACCCGTTGACGCGGGATTTCACATCGACAACAACGGCAGGGCGCGTCGGGTTCCAATCAGTCTAGGCGACCAGACGATAACCACCCTGTTCAGTTACCAGCAGACGCGCATTGGACGGATCGGGCTCGATCTTTTGGCGCAGGCGGTAGATGTGGGTTTCCAGCGTGTGGGTCGTGACCCCGGCGTTATAGCCCCAGACCTCGTGCAGCAGCACATCGCGGGCCACCACGCCATCGGACGCCCGGTAGAGATATTTCAGGATGTTCGTCTCTTTCTCGGTCAGACGCACCTTCTTGTCATCCTCGGTCACCAGCATCTTCTGGGCGGGGCGGAAGGTATAGGGGCCAAGCTGAAAGACCGCATCCTCGGACTGTTCGTGCGTCCGAAGCTGGCTGCGGATGCGGGCCAGCAGGACAGGAAACTTGAAAGGCTTGCTGACGTAGTCGTTGGCCCCGGCATCGAGTCCGTAGATCGTATCGGCATCGCTGTCCTGCGCCGTCAGCATGACGATGGGGCATTTCACACCCTGCTTGCGCATCAGGCGGCAAAGCTCTCGGCCATCGGTGTCGGGCAGTCCGACGTCGAGGATGATGAGATCGTAAAGCTGTTCCTTCGCCTTCGTCATCGCGGTGGCACCGTCGTCGGCCTCGAACACGTCGAAATCTTCGGTCATCAACAACTGCTCGCCCAGCGCCTCGCGCAGGTCGTCATCGTCGTCAACCAGCAGGATCTTCTTCAATTGGGCCATGACAACCTCCAGAACTCTTTCACAACAAGTGTGTTGCACTCACGTATTCAACAAGCTGTGCTGCAAAAGGTTCACACGGACGTGTGATTTCATATACAAATGTTTCATTTGCCGCAGGCAGCGCCTAGATCAGGCTGACGCTTGAAAAGGCCATGACCCATGGGGTTCGCACCCGACGACACCGAACGACTGGCACGTGCGCGGGCGGACCTGCGCATGGGTGTGCCCGTGGTCGTGGCCGGTGCCGGTGTGATGCTGGCAGCCGAGACCTTGCAGCCGGCCCGCCTGACTTTGCTACGCGACATGGATGCCGCCGTGGCGATCACCGACTGGCGCGCGCGGACGCTGAAGGTTGCCGCCTATGACGGCGACGTGGCCCGCATCGTGATTCCGTCGAGTGCCGGCGTGTCCTGGGTGCAGGCGCTGGCCAATCCCGCCGATGACCTGAGCGCGCCGATGAAAGGCCCGCTGCGCGCGCTGCGCGAAGGGCCCGCCGATCTGGCCCGCGCGGCCATCGCGCTGTGCAAGTCCGCGCGCCTGCTGCCCGCCGCCGTGATCGTGCCGCTTGACGATGCCGCGGCCTTTGGCGCGCTGCACGGGTTGACGATCGTGGATGGTGCCGCCGCGCGGGCCACCGACCTTTCGCCGCTGCACGGCGTCGTCAGCGCCCGATTGCCGATGTCCGTATCAGAGGCAGGTCGCCTGCACGTCTTTCGCCCCGCAGATGGCGGCGAGGAGCATTATGCGGTCGAGATCGGCCAACCCGACCGCAGCCTGCCGGTGCTGGCCCGCCTGCACTCTGCCTGCTTTACCGGCGACCTTCTGGGATCGCTGAAATGCGACTGTGGACCGCAATTGCGCGCGGCTTTGGCGCAGATGGGTGCAGAGGGGCATGGCGTGCTGCTTTACCTCAATCAGGAGGGGCGCGGCATCGGACTTGCCAACAAGATGCGCGCCTATGCGTTGCAGGATCAGGGTTTCGACACGGTCGAGGCGAACCATCGGCTTGGCTTTCACGATGACGAACGCGATTTCCGCATCGGTGCCGCGATCCTGCGGCAGATGGGGTTTGCTTCGGTCCGCTTGCTGACCAACAACCCGGCCAAGATTGCACGGATGGAAGCCTCTGGCATCTCGGTGGTGGAACGTGTTCCGCTGAAGGTCGGCGAGAATGTGCACAACCATGCCTACCTCGCCACCAAGGCGGCGAAGTCGGGGCATCTGCTGTGACCGCCGGACGCTTTGTTGGTCGGCTGAAGGGGATGTGCCATGCGGCAGACTGACCTCGTAGTGATGCCTACGCATCTGCGGTTCCGCGGGCGGCGGCTCCCTTGCACCATCGGTCGCGGCGGATTGACCGACCACAAGCACGAAGGCGACGGGGCCACGCCGCGCGGTGTGCACCGCATCGTGGGCATGCTTTACCGTCCCGACCGCATGGGACGGCCCGCCGATTGGGCGCTGCCGATCCGGCCCGGTGATCTGTGGTCCGATGATGTCCGCGACCCCGATTACAACATGATGGTGCGCGTGCCGCATGCCTTCGGCCACGAAGACCTGCGCCGCGCCGACCCGATGTATGACCTCGTGATTCTGACCGACTGGAATTGGCCCTATCCGGTCAAGGGGCGCGGATCTGCGATCTTCATCCACCAGTGGCGCGGCAAGGGGCGACCGACGGCAGGCTGTGTTGCCCTATCACTCCCTGATCTGCGGTGGATTGCACCCAGGATTATGCATAACACTCGGCTTGTTATCGCTTAGCGCTGGACCTTTCGCGCAAAACTTGTCCAAACGAAAGGACACGCGATGAAAACCCAAGGCCACTTCATGACCCAAGACCAGATCGAACAGCTGCCCTACCGCCCCTGTGTCGGGGTGATGCTGGCGAACCCGCACGGGCATATCTTCGTGGGCCAGCGACTGGATCGTGACGGCGATGCCTGGCAGATGCCACAGGGCGGCGTGGACGCCGGCGAAAAGACGCTGGACGCCGCCCTGCGCGAGTTGTGGGAAGAAACCGGCGTGTCCGAAAAGCTGATCAGCGTGGAGGGAGAGACCCGCGGTCTGATCCGCTATGACCTGCCGCACGATCTTGTGGGCAAGGCTTGGGGCGGCAAGTATCGCGGGCAAGAACAGAAGTGGTTCCTGTTCCGCTTTCACGGCACCGATGCCGATATCGACATCGCGACCGAGCACCCGGAGTTTTCCGAGTGGAAATGGATGCCCAAGGACCAGATCGTCGATGCGATCGTCCCCTTCAAGCGGGCCGTCTACGAGCAGGTTCTTGCAGAGCTTGGGGGCAAGCTGTGATCCGCGCCGCAAGTGCCGCGCTGATCCTGCTGGCCGGCCAGGCGCAGGCCCTGTCCTGCCTCGCACCCGACCCGCTTGCCAGTTTCACCAACGCCAGCGCGTCGGACATGCCCTACCTCGTGCTGACGGGCGACCTCGCGACCCCGTCCGCCACCGGCGTGACGGAGCCGCAACCGACCACCAGAACGGCGCAACTGACCGGCTTTGAACTGACCGCCGACGGCTTTACCGTCCCATTCGACGGAGAGGTTCTGCTGGACGTGACCTGCGCCGGCCCGTGGTGCGGGGCGTTGCCGGCCTCTGGCCCGATCGTGGCCTTCGCCCGGATCGACGGCCCCGTCCCGGTGATCGAGATGTCGGCCTGCGGCGGCTGGCTGTTTGCCGACCCCGATCAGGCGACCCTCGACCACCTGACCGAGTGCATGAACGGCAAGACCTGTTCAGCGCAGCCGTTGCAATAGCGCAAGGCTGGCATATCCGTCCTGCGGCAGACCCCGGCTGGCCTGAAAGGCCCTGATTGCACGCCGTGACGCCGGGCCGATCTGCCCGTCGCTGCCACCGGTGTCGAACCCAGACGCGGTCAGGCGCTGCTGCAATTCCACCCGCTCTGCCCGCTTCAGGTCACGCTCTCCGGCGACGAAGGGGCGTTGCAGCGGCCCCATTCCCTTGATCCGGTCGCCGAGATGCCCGACGCCGATGATATAGGCCTGCGCGTTGTTGTAGCGGCTGATCGCATCATAGTTGCCGAATACAAGGAAGGCGGGCCCGCCCGCACCCGTCGGCGTGATCAGGCTGGCCGTGCCGTAGTCCGGTACGGCGCGTCCGTCGTTGACTGTGACACCCTGCGCCGCCCATGCTCCCGGCGACATCTTCACGTTGCGCGCCGACTGGCTGAAGTCGAACCCGGACGGCAGCCGGACCTCGACCCCCCAGGGCTGGCCCGTGGTCCAGCCGGACCGCGACAGATAGGCCGCGGTGGAGGCAAGCGCGTCGCTGGGATCGTCGGACCAGATGTCGCGCCGCCCGTCGCCCGTGAAATCGACCGCATAGGCGGCATAGCTCGTGGGGATGAACTGCGTGTGGCCCATCGCACCGGCCCAGCTTCCGGTCATGTTCTGCGGCGTGGTGTCGCCGCGCTGCAGGATCTTCAAGGCAGCAACCAGTTGCTCCTCAAAGAACCGGCCCCGCCGCCCTTCATAAGACAGCGTGGCCAGGGTCGAGATCAGCGGCACGCTGCCACGCCGCTTGCCGAAATTGCTTTCCATTCCCCAGACGGAGACGACGACGTGCCGCTCCACGCCATACTGCGCCTCGATCCGGGAGAGCAGGTCGGCGTATTGCGACAACATGGCGCGGCCCGTGGTGACACGCTCGTCGCTTGCAGCCGTGGACATGTATTCCGACAGTGGCTTGGTGAATTCGGCCTGGTTGCGGTCCAGCTCGATGCTGTCGGGGATAAAGCCCGCGCCCGCGAAGGCCGCGTCGAAGGTCGCCGCAGAAACGCCCTGGTTCAAGGCGCGCGGCCGGAAATTGCGCACCCAGTCGTCGAAACCCGCATTCGGCACCTGCGCATAGGTCCGGCCCGGCGTCGACGCGGGCCGCGCCTCGGGACGCAGGGTGCTTTGGGACGCGCCACAGGCGGCAGTGGCAAGGCAAAGGGTGACGACAAAGGCAAGGCGCATGAAGACAGGGTCCGATCCGGGGTGATTTGTCGTCACCATACCATCACGTCCGCGCGATCCCACCCCACGGATGCGTGACCCGGCGCTTTCCCTCCCAGAGCTCAGATCCACATTCATCTGGCAAGATAAACTCCCGCCGGAGGCACCGGCGCAGCCGGTTCGCCTCTCAGCGTGCCTTGCGCACCCGGCTGACCTTCTGCGCTGTTCTGGCATTCTTCTTCTTCGCCGATCCCTGCTTGAAACGTGGCGGCTTGCCGCGTCCCTTGGCCGGGCCCTTTGGCTGGGTGCGCCCGTCCAATTCCAGCAGTTCGACGATCAAACCGCCAGTCACGGGGGCTGCCTCGATCAGGCGCACCCGCGCCCGCTGGCCCAGACCGATGATCTGGCCGGTGTCGGCCCCCATCAGCGTCTGCGTCTCGGCATCGTAATGGAAATACTCGCGCCCGAGGTTGCGGATCGGGATCATCCCGTCGGCCCCTGTGCCATCCAGTTTCACGAAAACGCCGAACCGCGCGATGCCGGCGATGCGTCCGCCGAATTCCGCGCCGACCTGATCCTCGAGGAAGGCGGCCAGATAGCGGTCCGTCGTGTCGCGCTCTGCCGCCATCGACCGCCGTTCGGTGTCCGAGATCATCTTGGCCGTGTCATCCAGATGTTCGATATCCCATGGCGACAGGCCATCCTTGCCCCAGCCATGCGCCGCGATCAGTGCGCGATGCACGACCAAGTCGGAGTAGCGCCGGATCGGCGAGGTGAAATGCGCGTAATTGCGCAGCGCCAGCCCGAAGTGGCCGAAGTTCTCGGCGTTGTAGTAGGCCTGCGTCATGCTGCGCAGTGTGGCAAGGTTGATGAGTTCGTCCGAATCCGTGCCCTCCGCCTGCGCCAGCAGCCGGTTCAGATGCGCGGTCTTCAGCACCTGCCCCTTGGCCAGTACCAGCCCCGAAGCCTCGGCCACTTCGCGCAGGGCGTCCAGCTTTTCGGGGCTCGGCTCCTCATGCACGCGAAACAGCAGCGGGGTTTTCTTCGCGATCAGCGTTTCCGCCGCACAGACATTGGCGAGGACCATGAATTCCTCGATCAGCCTGTGCGCGTCGAGCCGGTCCTTGAAGTTCACGCCGACGACCTTGCCGTCGTCGTCGAGTTCGATCCGCCGTTCTGGCAGATCGAGGTCGAGCGGCTGCCGCGCGGTCCGTGCAAGGGCGAGGGCGGCATGGGCCGCGTAAAGCGGCTTGATGACCGCCTCGACCAGCGGAGCGGTCTGTGCGTCGGGCAGACCGTCCATCGCCGCCTGCGCCTGTTCGTAGGTCAGCGAGGCGACGGAATTCATCATCGCGCGGTGGAATTCATGCCCGGTCTTGTTGCCCTGCGCATCCACCTTCATCGCGACCGCGATGCAGGGGCGGTCGACGCCTTCGTGCAGGGAACACAGGTCGCCCGACAGCGTATCGGGCAGCATCGGCACGACGCGATCAGGAAAATAGGTGGAATTGCCACGCTTGCGCGCCTCGCGGTCCAGCTCCGACCCCGGTGTGACGTAATAAGCGACATCAGCGATGGCGACCCAGATGGTGAAGGTGCCGTCGTCATGCGCCTCCACATGGCAGGCGTCGTCGTGGTCGCGGGCGTCGGCGGGGTCGATGGTCAGCAGCGGCATCTGCCGCAGGTCGGTGCGGCCCTTGATGCCTGTGGGCTTCGCGGCGTCCGCTTCCTCGACCACCGCATCGGGAAAGTGGTCGGGGATGCCGTGCTGGTGGATCGCGATCAGGCTGACCGCACGCTGGCCGGTGGGATCGCCCAGCCGCGTGATGATCCGCGCCTTGGGCAGGCCCATGCGGCCCTTCGGACCGGTCTGTTCCGCCTCGACCAGTTCGCCGTCCTTGGCACCGCCGGTCGCACCGGCGCTGATCACGTATTGCCGGTCCGACCCCTTGTCGATGGGCATGACGCGCCCGCCTTCGGACCCGGCGCGGTAGACGCCGAGGATGCGCTCCGGGTTGCTGCCGATCCGCCGGATCATCCGCGCCATGTAGGCGTGAGGTTCGCCCGGCGTTTCCGTCAGCCGCGCAAGGATACGGTCGCCGGCACCCAGCGCGGGATCTGAGGATCGCAATGCCAGCAGGATGCGCGGCGGCGGCAAGCTGTCATTCCATTCCAGCGGTCGGGCATAGAGGTCACCGTCGGCATCCGCCGCTTCGACCTGCACGACGGACACCGGCGGCAGCTTGTGCGCGTCGCGGTAGGACGACCGGCGCTTGGCCAGGCTGCCCTCGGCCTCCATCTCGCGCAGGACCTGTTTCAGTAGGATGCGGTCAGACCCCTTGATGCCGAAGGCGCGCGCGATGTCGCGCTTGGCGGTCTGGGTGGGGTTGTCCGCGATGAACGCGAGGATGTCGGTCTTTGAGGGGATCTGTGTCATGGCGGGGCACCTAGCACGGGCAGGGTGGTTCGTCATGTTCTATGTCGCAGGGGGGCCAGCCCCCCGGCTGCGCCGCCCCCCAGAGTTTATCTGGCCAGATGAATTCGGATCGTCAGGCGAAGTAGTCCCGCAGGATACGGGCATAGACTGCCTTGAGCGCCACGATGTCGGCCACGGGCACCTTTTCGTCGACCATGTGCATGGTCTTGCCAACCAGGCCGAATTCCACGACCGGGCAGTGATCCTTGACGAAGCGCGCGTCGGACGTGCCACCGGAGGTTGAAAGAGCGGGCGTCTTGCCGGTTTCGGCCTGCACCGCGCGGCCGATCAGGTCGGACAGCGTACCGGGCGGGGTGAGAAAGCTTTCGCCGCTGATCTTGACCTGCATCACGATGCGGATTCCGGTATCGGCGGCGACGGTGTCCAACTCGCTTTGCATCCATGCGGTCAGGGCGGCCCCGGTGTGATCGTCGTTGAAGCGGATATTCACGGCGGCCCGGCAGGTGGCCGGGATCACGTTGGTCGCGGGGTTTCCGGTGTCCATCGTCACGATCGCCAGCGAGGATGGATCGAAGTGATCGGTGCCATCGTCAAGGGTGTGACTGGCCAGCCGGTCCATCAGCCGCGCCATCGCGGTCAGCGGGTTCTTTGCGCGGTGCGGATAGGCGGAATGGCCCTGAACGCCCTGGAACGTGAACCAGGCTGTCATCGAACCGCGACGCCCGATCTTCATCGCCTCGCCCATGTGGTTCGGGCTGGTGGGTTCGCCCACAAGGCAGTCGGTCATCGCCTCGCCCTTGGCGGCCATCCAGTCCAGCAGGGCGGTGGTGCCGTCCTCGGCGTCGGCTTCCTCGTCACCCGTGATGGCCAGGATCACCGCACCGTCAGGCGGTGTGGTGGTGACGAAATCGCAGGCGGCAGCGACGAAGGCCGCGACGCCGGATTTCATGTCTGTCGCGCCCCGCCCCCAGAGGCAGCCGTCGCGGATCTCGGCTCCGAACGGGTCCACGGACCAGTCGGCGGGATTGCCGACCGGCACCACGTCCGTATGCCCGTTGAAGCCGAAGCTGCGGTTTGCCCCCTTGCGGCCCCAGCGCGCGAAAAGGTTCGCAATGCCGCCGCGGTCGACCCGCGTGCAGGCGAAGCCGGCCTTGGTCAGCACGTCCTCCAGCAGCACAAGCGCGCCGCCCTCGGCGGGGGTGACGGAGTTGCAGCGCACGAGGCGGGCGGTCAGGTCGACGGGATCGATCGGCATGGTCATTGCGGTTCCTTTCGGTCGCCCCAGCGGTAGCGCGGCGATGGAGGCGATGCAAACGCCGCCTGTGGCCAAGGCGCCACCGCATCGCACCATCGCGACGCCATCACGTCAAACGCCGCTGACAAAAGGCAATTTGGCGTTAACCTTTCAGCAATAATGAGACCCGAGGCAGGGCAAACCCATAAAGGGTGTGAGTGCGAGCAGGCACCACAAGATATAGTCGCGACGGGGCACAGACCCCGCAGACGCTTGCGCTGACTTCGGGCCGATGGGCGCGAGGGTGATACGTCATGGCAACCGGTTCGGAACTGAATATCAACACAAGCGCCTCGGCGCTGACCATGGCCAACGCGATCTTTGGCGATGGCGTCGTGGTCGTCGGCGCAACCTATTCGGGGTCCAGCTATTCATCCGGCACCTATTCCGGCGGCAACACGACCAGTCCGGGTGTCCTGCCCGGCAACACCGGCGTCATCCTGTCGACCGGCTACGCCTCGTCCTTTACCCAAAGCAATGGCGACCCGAACCGGTCCTCCAGCACCGGCAGCAACACGGGCGGTCAGGACAACAACAGCGATTTCAACGCCATCGCCGGCGCGCGGACCTATGATGCATCCTACCTGACGACCACCTTCATTCCCACGACGAACGTGATGACGATCCAGTTCGTCTTCTCCTCCGAGGAATATCCCGAATACGCCAACTCCCAGTTCAACGACGTCGTCGGTGTCTGGTCGAATGGCACCCATATTCCGATCAGCGTCACGCAAAGCGCCGCTTCGGTGACCGAGATCAATCCGAACGAGAACATCAACCTCTACCGCAGCAATACCGGCGACCAATACAATACCGAAATGGACGGATTCACCGTCACGATGACGCTGACGATCCCGGTGAATGCCGGTGTGGTCAACACGCTGCGGATCGGGATCGCCGATACGTCGGATGCAAACTACGATTCCAATCTGCTGATCGCCGGCAACAGCGTCCAGACGACGCTGATCTCCATTCAGGACGACATCGTCATCGCGCCCGGCGGGACCAAGAACCTGGATGTCCTGTCCAACGACATCAACAACACCGGCGGCACGCTGGTCGTGACCCATATCAACGGCGTCCCGGTCGTGGCGGGGCAGACCGTGACGCTGCCGACGGGCCAGCAGGTGACGTTGCTGGCCGACGGCACGTTCGACATCACGACCGATAACGACGTGGTCAAGACCAGCTTCACCTATGCCACGAAATCCGTGGGATCGAGTGGTCAGACCCTTCAGACCGACACCGGTTTCGTCACCGTCGACACCGTGCCCTGCTTTGTCGCGGGCACCCGCATCCGCACGCCGCTGGGCGATGTCGTGGTCGAAGATTTGGCCCCCGGCGACCTTGTCGAGACGCTCGACGACGGTGCGCAACCGCTGCGCTGGACCGGGCAGCGCACCGTGGCGGCGACAGGCGCGCTTGCCCCGATCCGCATTGCCGCAGGTGCGCTGGGCGACCACGGCGACCTCATGCTGTCGCCGCTGCACCGGGTCCTCGTGGGGGATACCCTGTCTGCCCTGCTGTTCGGCGAGGACGACGTGCTGATCGCCGCCCGCGATCTGGTCAACGACCTGACGATCCGGCGCTGTCCCGGAGGACAGGTCACCTATGTCCACCTGCTGTTCGACCGCCATCAGGTCATCTGGTCCGAGGGGCTGGCGACAGAGAGTTTTCTGCCCGGCCCGCACATGAAGAAGGCCTTCGAAAAGGACGCGCTTCGGGAGATCAGGGCGATCTTTCCGCAGATCGACTGGGTGACGGGGCGCGGTTATTCGCCCGCCGCCCGTCGCACGCTGAAACGCTACGAGGCGCAGGTCATGCGACGCGCCCTGTCATGAACTGGCTTGGTCTGCGCGATCCGACGGGCGGGGTGTTCAGCCCGGCCGGTCTGGGGCAACCTGCGCCCTGTCCCGCCCAGCCAGACGAATTGCTGGCAACCGGCACCCTGCTGCTGGACTGCAACATCATGCCCAGCCTGACGGAACAGACGTTGCTGTCTTATCAGGCGATGGACCCCTGGCGCACGGCGCTGACCGTGGCGCTGGACCCGAAAGGCACGCTGATCGTGACGCAGGCGCAGGGCGAGGATACTCGCCGCTACACCCTTGCGACCGGCCTGATGGGGCGTGCAATGATGACCACCATCGTGTTTGCATGGGACGCGCCGCACCGCCGGGCCCGGCTGTCAGCAGAGGTGCCGGATACCGGCGCGCTCTGGTTCACCACCGGCCACGGCCCGCTGCCGCTCTCGCTGCGCGATGCGACCCGGATCGTGATGGACCGCCACCGCTGTCACGTGATGCCCGGCACCGGCTTTGCCGCCATTGCAGAGGGCATGATGCCCATCGGACCCTTGCCGTCGCTGGACGCTGCGACGTTGATCCCGACGCCGCAGGGTGACGTCGCGTTGGACAGCCTGCGACCCGGACAGATCGTCCGCACAGTGGGCGGCGGCACGGCACAGGTGCGCTGGACCGGCGGTCTGACGCTGCCCGCGCGTGGACGCTTTGCGCCGCTGCACCTGCGCGCGCCCTTCTACGGGGCCCAGCGCGATATTCACCTTGCCCCCTGCCAGCAGGTTCACTTGCGCAGTTCAGAAGTCGAATACCTCTTCGCCACGCATACGGTCGCGGCCCGGGCGGGCGATCTGCTGGACGGGATCGGACCGCGTGCGATCGGTCCCGCGCCGACAATACATTACCGTCAACTGGTCCTCGATCGGCCCGCTGCGGTCAGCGTGCACGGCGTCGCCTGCGCCACGCTCGACACGACAGCCGTGGTGGCCGACCCGGCACTGCGGGCACAGTCGATCCTGCGCGATGTGCCGATGGAACTGATGCCTCAGACCGCACCGCGCGACGTGCAGCGCCTGCAAGGGTTCGAGACGCGCAGCCTGTGCGAATTGCGCGTGGCCTAGCTCTCGTCCGGTTCGTCACCGAAGAACGGCGTCATCTGCGCCACGATCACGCTGTTTTCGTCCAGCGCCCGCTGCATCAGCGCACGTTCGCCGTCGTCGATGTCATGCCCCTCGGCCAGGCGTTCGTCCAAGGTGCCGTAACCCGACACGTCCAGCGGTGAAAGGTCGGCTTGCTTGAGGATCGCAACCGTCTCGCGCACCGCTTCCGCCTCGTCGACGCCGGAGGCATAGCACATCAGTGCGGCACCGGTCGCGCCCTCCGGCAGACCGTCGCCCGCGTTGCGACCAACCTCGACCAGCAGCGTATAGACCTGTTGCGTGCGCTTGTTCATGGCGGCTGGCATCGCGCTCTTGCCGCCGCCTGTCAAGCCGGTCCCGCCACGCAAAACGGCGCGCCGTTGCCAGCGCGCCATCCTGTCGTCAAAAAACGTCACCGATCAGGTGTTGCGACGCACCAAGCGCGCAAGGAAGATCAGGATACAGGCACCGATGAAGCCGGCGATCAGATAGGCGATCCAGCTTTCGGCGGCGTACAGGCCCAACAGCGTCCCGAAGATCAGGTTGAAGACGAACGCACCGATGATGCCGAGGATGATATTCGCCAGAATACCCATGTTCGATTTCATGAATTGTTCCGCGAGCCATCCTGCGATGCCCCCGACGATGATTGCTGCAAGCCAGCCCATAAAAATATTCCTTGTGTCGCGCCACCCTCCAACAGGGAGGTATGCGGCTGAACGTCTTGGGTTCCCCGAGAGTTCCGGTTTTCGTGAAATAACCGTGACCGCGCTCAAGGCTCTGCTTTCGCATCGCTTTCGTCGGTCCACCGTGACCGTGCCGCCCACAGGGACGAGATGATGAGGACGCCTTGCAACGGAATGAAGAACACCAGCACCAGTGCCGTGATCGCGGCCCAGGTGGGCCATGTCGCAAAAACGCCCCGCGACAGCCAGAAGACCGTGGCCATCAGCGCAAACAGGATCAGCGTGTCGATGGCCACCAGCCCCCAGGCCCCAACCCACCCCGGCCGGACCCCGGCCGCGATCCGGCGGCGGGCGATGGTCCGGCTGAGGATCATCAGTCGCGCAAAAGCTCGTTGATGGCAGTCTTGGAGCGGGTGCGTTCGTCCACCCGCTTCACGATGACCGCGCAATAGAGGTTGATGCCGTTCTTCGAAGGCATCGTGCCCGCGACCACGACGGAATAGGGCGGCACCTCGCCATACATGACCTCTCCGGTTTCGCGGTCCACGATCTTGGTCGACTGCCCGATGAAGACACCCATGCCCAGCACGGACCCTTCGCGGATGATGCAACCCTCTACGACCTCGGACCTGGCCCCGATAAAGCAGTTGTCCTCGATGATTGTCGGACCCGCCTGCATGGGTTCCAGTACGCCGCCGATGCCGACGCCGCCCGACAGATGGACGTTCTTGCCGATCTGCGCGCAGCTGCCGACCGTGGCCCAGCCGTCGACCATCGTGCCTTCGTCCACATAGGCCCCCAGATTCACGAAGGACGGCATCAGCACGACACCCTTGCCGATGAACGCCGACCGCCGCACGATGCTGCCCGGCACCGCGCGGAATCCCGCGGCGCGCCACTGGTTCTCGCCCCAGCCGTCGAACTTGGACGGCACCTTGTCCCACCATGTGGACCCGCCGTTGCCCCCCGATATCGGTTGCATGTCGTTCAGCCGAAACGACAGCAGAACCGCCTTCTTGGCCCACTGGTTCACATGCCACGACCCGTCCGCCTGCTTTTCCGCGACACGCAGGGCGCCGGAGTCCAGCGCGCTCAACGTGTCCTCGATCGCGTCGCGGGTCTCGCCTGTCGTCGCGGGGGTGATCTGGTCGCGGGCGTCCCAAGCGGACTCGATTGCGGTTTCAAGGGCAGCGTTGGACATGAGACGGACCTCTTGGCTGGTTCTGGCGGTTGGCACGGGCTATAGACGCGGCGGCCCCGCCGCGCAATCTCAAGGACGTTTCATGCCCGAAGACCACGAGAACAAGTTCCGCCGCTCTGACGAGGATCGCGTCACGGCGCGTGAGGTGCCGGATACACCCCAGACGCGGGCCCCGTCCTATGCGCTCGCCTTCGACGATCCTGCGTTTCTGGCACGAGAGGACATGCGCCCGGTCCGCTTGCAGCTGGAACTGATGAAGCCCGAGGTCATGATGAACGAGGCGGGGGTAAAATCCACCATCGTCCTGTTCGGCGGTGCGCGCATCCCCGACCCGGTCAACAAGGCGCAAGCCCGGACACAGACCCTCGCCGACCTGACCCGCTATTATGACGAAGCGCGTGCCTTTGCGCGGATGATCACCGAACGGTCACTGGCCGGCGACCCCTGCGAAAACATCATTGCGACCGGCGGCGGTCCCGGCGTGATGGAGGCTGGCAATCGCGGCGCGGCGGACGCAGGTGGTGTTTCAATCGGGTTGAACATCGTGCTGCCGCACGAACAGGCCCCGAACATCTATGTCACGCCGGACTTGTGTTTCAATTTCCATTACTTCGCGATCCGCAAGATGCATTTCCTGATGCGCGCCTCGGCGATCTGCGTGTTCCCCGGCGGGTTCGGCACGCTGGACGAGATGTTCGAGGCTCTGACCCTGATCCAGACCGGCCGCATGGCCCGCGTACCGTTCCTGCTGTTTGGCAAGGCGTTCTGGGAGGGAATCATCAATTGGCAGGCGCTGGCCGATGCAGGAACAATCGCCGAGGACGACCTCAAGTTGTTCCGCTACGTCGAAACCGCCGATGAGGCGATCGCCGCGCTGGACGACTGGCACGAACGCGGCAAGCGGCGGGACATTCCGGGGCGTTAGCCGCTGGTTTCGTCATCTTCGAATACAATAAAGGCGTCGTCATCGGTGGGAGGCTTGTAAAGATGCGCATGGGGATGGCCGGGAAATGCGCGCCCGAATCGCCGCGCCAGAAGGCTGTGGGCGTAGCCCAGATCGGAGGCCTTGCAGCATTTCTGGCCGTCGGACAGGTTGCACAGGACAAGGCCGCCGCCCGCGGGACGCAGCGCAAATCCGTGCCGGGATAGCCTTTGCTGAAGATCTGGCCAACTGGTGGCATCGGCAAGGTCCCGCGCGAGGAGCGAGCGGAGTGAGGCGACGAGCACCTCATCAGTCCTGTCGTCCTTCTTCGGCTTCGTCCGCAGCCGCAAGTCGCGTGCGATAGCGTCGCGCATCAACTGCCCGACAGTCACATCATCCGCCCGCGCCAGCGCCGACAGGGCGCGCAACATCGGGTCTGGAATATCGACGGTCACTTTCATGACCGCAGCTTCACCGCAGCTTGGTGAAATAACCGTTAAAGCCCGGCGTCCGCCTCAACCTGCTTGCGCGATTTCCGCACGCGCTCGGTTTCGGACTTCAACTGCCCACAGGCGGCCATGATGTCCTCGCCCCGCGGTTTGCGGACGGGCGAGGCGTAGCCGGCCTTGTAGATGATGTCGGCGAAGGCGTGAATGCGGTTGCCGGAGGAGCGCTTGTAGGGCGCGCCGGGCCATTCGTTGAAGGGGATCAGGTTGATCTTGGCGGGGATGCCCTCGATCAGCTTGACCAGACGGTGCGCGTCGGCGTCGGAGTCGTTCACGCCATCCAGCATCACGTATTCGAAGGTGATCCGTTCGGAGTTCGAAACCTTGGGATAGACACGCAGGGCGTCCAGCAGGTCGGCGATGGGCCATTTCTTGTTGATCGGGACGAGTTTGTCGCGGACCTCGTCCGTCGTCGCGTGAAAGGACACGGCCAGTTGGCAGCCGATTTCCTGCGCTGTGCGGGCGATCTCCGGCACGACGCCCGAGGTGGACAGCGTGATGCGGCGGCGCGACAGGGCGATTCCCTCGCCGTCCATCGCGATCTTCATCGCGTCGCGCACGTTCTCGAAGTTGTAAAGCGGTTCGCCCATGCCCATCAGGACGATGTTGGACAGCATGCGCGGGCCGTTGTCGCCGGTGCCCTGCCCCGGTTGCGGCCATTCGCCAAGGTCGTCGCGGGCGATCAGGATCTGGCCGACGATTTCGGCGGGGGTCAGGTTGCGCACCAGTTTCTGCGTGCCGGTATGGCAGAACGAACAGGTCAGCGTGCAACCGACCTGAGAGGAAATGCACAGCGTGCCGCGATCCTCCTCGGGGATATAGACGACCTCGACTTCGTGCCCGCCGGCGATGCGCACCAGATACTTGCGGGTGCCGTCGGTGCTGACCTGACGGGTCACGACCTCTGGCAGCTGGATCACGAAGGTTCGGTCCAGCATGGCGCGGTAGTCTTTTGCGAGGTTCGTCATCTGGGCGAAATCGCGCACCCCCCAGTGATAGAGCCACTGCCACAGCTGGTTGACGCGCATCTTGGCCTGCTTGTCCGGCGTGCCGGCGGCGATCAGGGCGTCGCGCATCTGGTCACGGGTCAGGCCGATCAGGTTCTGCGGCCCCTCCGCCAGCTTGCGGGGGATCGTGTGGACATCCTGCGTGATCGGGGCAGAGGCGGTCATGGCAGCGGACCTTTCGAGGTGTGAAGCGGGCCTGATATACGCAAAAGGCCCCGGTTTTCAATGGAAAACCGGGGCCCTCGATCATTCTGCGACAAATCTACCCGGCGCAGCGGTTCGCGGCCTCTTCGACGGCGGCGGTGAATCCGGAGAGAGAGAAGGTGTCGGTCGTGATGTTGCCACGCCCCGATCGGCCCTTGAGGACGGCGTCGGACCCGCGCTTCATCGCGGCAACAACGCGGGCGTCATCCTCTGGCGTGGCGGGCCAGGCATATTCGCCTTCGGTGAACAGCTCGAATGTCGATCCGCCGACCTCGAGGTTCACGGTGGACCCCGGCGCGAAGGGGTAGCCCCCGGTGAACATGATCTGCCCGCTCACGTTCTCTGACGGGCGGTAAAACACCATGAGATAGATGTCGCCCCGGTTCCCGCTGGTCGGGCTGCCGTTGGCGTCGGTCAGTGTGCTTTTCTTCGGGGCCGACGTGCTGATGCATTCGCGCGGGCTTTCCGCCTCGAACGTGCTCCAGTCCGTATTGGCCGCCACGAGGTTGTCGGTGGTCGCCTGCGCCGCGGCATAGGTCGTCGTCAGTGCGGTCGCTGCCACGATCAGGCTGCGGATTGTCGTCTTGATCATTGTCTGTAGGTCTCCAAGCTGCCCTTGCCTCTGTCCTGCCCGCACACGGGTTTTTACAACCTTTTCGTCTGGCGGGTCTTTCTTCAACCGGTTAGCCATGTCCCTAGCAAAAAACCGCCCGAACTGCAAAGCCCTGATCCGCGCACAAAGCCGTGGGCAGGGTGTGAAAGAAGGAAAACGCCGATGAACGCTCCTGTCGATCTGGTCGAAGTCTGGCGTGGCGACATTCTGGAATCCGTGCATCAAGGTCACGCTGTGATCTGCGGCGCGGATGGAGGGATCGTACAAGCCTGGGGCGATGCGCAGGCCACGATCTATCCCCGGTCGTCGTGCAAGATGATCCAGGCGCTGCCGTTGATCGAAAGCGGTGCAGCGGATGCGCATGGGCTGGGGGTCGAACAGCTGGCGTTGTCGTGCGCCAGTCATCAGGGCGCGCATATCCACACCGACCGGGTGCAGGTCTGGCTTGATACGCTTGCGCTGGCGGACAAGGATTTCCGCTGCGGGCCACAGTGGCCGCAGGATATTCCCGCCCGCAACGAGATCATCCGCGCCCATGCGGCCCCCTGCCAGATTCACAACAACTGCTCCGGCAAACACGCCGGATTCCTGACGCTGAACCGCCATATCGGCGGCGACGCCGACTACGAACTGGTCGATCATCCGGTGCAGCAGGCCTGCAAGACGGCATTCGAGGAGGTGACAGGCGAGGCGTCGCCCGGTTACGGGATCGACGGATGTTCGGCCCCGAACTTCGCCACCTCCGTCCACGGACTTGCACGCGCCATGAGCTTTTTCGCGACCGCGCATGACCGGAACGACACACGCAGCAAGGCTGCCGTGCGGCTGCGCGAGGCGATGGCGACATTCCCGGCGCTGGTCGCGGGGGAAACGCGGGCCTGCACCGACCTGATGCGCGCGATGGGCGGCAGGGTCGCGATCAAGACCGGCGCGGAAGGGGTCTTTGTCGCGATCATCCCCGAAAAGCGGCTGGGAGTCGCGCTGAAGATCGCCGATGGTGGCACGCGTGCGTCGGAGGCCGCGATCGCGGCGATCCTCGTGAAGCTCGGGGTGCTGGACGCGGACCACTCGGCGGCCCGTGCGCGGATGGTGCCAGAGATCCGCAACTGGCGCGGCACGCTCTGTGGCCATATAAAGCCCGTTCCCGCCCTGCTGTAAGGACTTGCCATGACGTTCACGCTTGCCACCTGGAACATCAATTCAGTCCGCCTGCGCGAAGCCCTTGTCGCGCAACTGATGCAGGACGAGGCCCCCGACGTGCTGTGCCTGCAGGAATGCAAGAGCCCGCTGGACAAGATCCCGGTCGAGACGTTCCGCGCCCTGGGGTATACCCACATGATCGGGCGCGGGCAGAAGGGGTACAACGGGGTCGCCATCTTCTCGAAACTGCCGATCACGGAGGTCGGGGCAGCTGATTACGCGAGTCTGGGTCATGCGCGGCACATCGCCGGACGGTTGGAGAATGGGGTCACGATCCACAACTTCTATGTCCCCGCCGGCGGCGACCAGCCTGACCGCGAGATCAACGAGAAGTTCGGCCAGAAACTGGATTACCTGACCGAGATGCGTGACGCCTTTCACGCGGATCGACCGGAAAAGGCGATCATGGTCGGCGATCTGAACATCGCGCCGCGCGAAGACGATGTCTGGGACCACAAGAAACTGCTGAAGATCGTCAGCCACACGCCCATCGAGGTCGAACATCTGGCGCAGGCGCAGGACGCTGGACAATGGGTGGACGTGACCCGGCAGGACATCCCGCATGGCAACCTGTACAGCTGGTGGTCCTATCGGTCGGCGGACTGGAATGCGGCGGACAAGGGGCGGCGGCTGGATCACATCTGGGCCACGCCGGACATCGCTACCGCCGCCCACTCGAGCCGAGTGCTGCGGCATGTGCGCGGCTGGACGCAGCCGAGCGATCACGCGCCGGTTCTTGCGACTTTTGATCTTTAGCGGCGCGACGTCCCGCGAGAGTTCCGGGACCTTGCCGCGCGCGGCAAGGTGCCTCCGGCGGGAGTTTGTCTGGCCAGATGAAACTGATGCGTCGTGCGCCCGTCAGAGCGGCTGAAGCGCCCTGGCGACGGCCTGCCCGAGCGTCAGGTGCGTCGCCGCATTGTAGTGCACGCCGTCCTGCGGGCTGACGGCGATGTGCTGGCCGGCATCCAGAAATCCGACCTTCCAGGTCTGCGCGAGGGCGGCGTAAAGCGGCGGCAGCGCCAGCGACTTTGTCGCAGCGCCGAAGAAGACCTGCGCAATCGGCCCCTGTTCCAGCACCGGCGGCGGACAGATCAGCAGCACCTCGAACCCGCCGTGGCGGGTCTGCATGACCTCTCCGCAGGCGATGGCAAGCAGTCCCGCAATGCCGGCGCCAATGCCTTCCGGCGTCAAGCCGAAATGAGCCTTGCAGTCGTTGGTGCCCAGCATGATTGTCAGGGCATCGATGGGCCCGTGGCTTTCGAGTGCGATGCGCAATCCAAGCTGGCCGTTCATGTGGGTACCCATCTCGGGGTCGGTCAGGGCGCAGGCCGTGCGGCCGGGCAGGCCTTCCTCGATCAGGGTGCAGCCCAGCGCGGCGGCCATGACCTGCGGCCAGCGCGCGGCGCTGTCATGGCGGGCATAGACGCCGCGCGTGACGATGGGCGGGGTGCCGTGGGTGTTGCTGTCGCCGAAGGTCATGATGGTGCGGGTCATGGGGCCGACGCTATGCCGCGCGCGCAATCCGGGCAATCCCCCTTGGCCTTTGCCGCGCGCACCCACATATAGGGGGCAACGCGGATGAAGGAGAATTCCTATGGACCTGATGGGCACGAAGACCGCCGCCCCGGCGACGGGCGACATCACAGAAGGTAGCGACGCGACCTTCATGGCCGACGTCATCGAGATGTCGATGAAGGTTCCGGTGATCGTGGACTTCTGGGCGACGTGGTGCGGCCCCTGCAAGACGCTGGGCCCCGCCATCGAGGCAGCCGTGACAAAGGCCGAGGGCCGCGTGAAGCTGGTCAAGATCGATGTGGACCGTAACCCCGGCTATTCGGGTCAGTTGCAGGTGCAGTCGATCCCGACGGTCTATGCCTTCTGGCAGGGTCAGCCGGTGGACGGATTTCAGGGTGCCTTGCCGCCATCAGAGGTCAACGCCTTCGTCGAGAAGACGGCAAACTTGGCCGGTGAGCCCGACAACGGCCTGGCCGATGCCATTCTTGCAGCACAGGAAATGCTCGATTCAGGCGCCGCCGCCGACGCAGCCGAAACCTTTGCCGCGATCCTGCAGGAAGACCCCAACAACGCTGCCGCCTATGCCGGTCTGGTCAGCGCCTATCTTGCCCTTGATGACGTCGATCAGGCCGAGGCGATCCTGAACGGTGCCCCCGCCGCGATCAGCACCGATCCGGCGCTGGAAGCCGTCGCCGCCCGGATCGCGCTATTGCGCGAAGCCGCGAACGCCGGTCCCGTCGCGGACCTGGAGGCGCGGCTGGCGGCGGACGAAAACGATCATCAGGCGCGGCTCGATCTTGCCACGGCCCTGCACGCCAAGGGGCGCAGTCAGGAAGCGGTCGATCACCTTCTGGACCTGTTCCGCCGTGACCGCGAGTGGAACGATGCGGCCGCCAAGACACAGCTGTTCAAGGTGTTCGACGCCTTGCCCGCAAAAGACCCGATCGTTCTTGCGGGGCGGCGTAAACTCTCGTCGATGATATTTGCTTAAGCCCTGCCGCGGCCTACGTGGAGGGTCATCATGATTTCATCGTCAGACCTTCCCGACACGATCCCGATCTTCCCGTTGCCCGGTGCGTTGCTGCTGCCGCGCGGACGGCTGCCGCTGCACATCTTCGAACCGCGCTATCTGGCGATGATCGAGGATAGCATGAAGACGCCGACACGGCTGATCGGCATGATCCAGCCCTATGATGCGCCGGGACAGGCCGGGCGGTTGCACAGCATCGGGTGTGCCGGGCGGCTGAATGCCTTTACAGAAACCGACGACGGACGCTACATGATCACCCTGTCGGGCATATCGCGGTTTCGCGTGTTGGAAGAGGTCGAGGGGTTCACCCCCTACCGCCGGTGCCGCGTCAAATGGTCCGGATTCGAGCGTGACCTTGGCAAGGCGGAACGCGACCCGGATTTTCGCCGCGATGAATTCTTGGATTCGCTGTGCCGGTTCTTTGCGGATCAAGGTCTGAAGACCGACTGGGACCAGTTGGGCGAGGCAGAAGACGAATTGCTGATCAACTCGCTATCGATGCTGTGCCCCTTTCCGCCAGAGGACAAGCAGGCGTTGCTTGAGGCACCGAGCCTGTCGACCCGGCGCGAGACGCTGATGACGCTGATCGAATACGCCCTGCGCGGTGGCGATGACGAGGTGATGCAATGACCGATTTCGACCCCCGGATGCTGGAATCGCTGGTCTGTCCGCAGACGCAGGGCGTGCTGCGGTATGACCCGGTCACGCACGAGCTTGTCAGCAAGGCCGCGCATCTGGCCTATCCGATCCGCGACGGCATCCCCGTCATGCTGGTGGACGAGGCACGACGGATCGACGACTAGCGCATCAGGCGCGGCAGTTGGCCGTTCAGTCCGGCCGCTTCCCGAATGAACCGCCGCCGCAGGCCGGGCATGGCGTTGATCGCACCCATCCCAAGGTCGCGCAGACCCCGCAGCAAAGGGTTGTCGTTTGAAAACAGCCTGTTGAAGGCGTCGGTTGCGAGGGCAAGGCGGGTCGCCTCCCACCGGCGCCAGACCTTGTACCGGTCGAGCGTGACGGCGCTGCCGATATCCTCTCCGCGCATCCTGGCGTCTTCGAGCACTTGCGCCAAGGCCGCGACGTCCCGCAGCCCGGCGTTCAGCCCCTGCCCCGCGATGGGGTGGATGCCATGCGCGGCATCGCCCACCAACGCGACACGCGGCGCGGTCAGGTTGTTGGCCAGCGTCAGGCCGAGGGGGTAGGAGAAGCGACTGCCGACCAACGACAACTCTCCCAGAAATGAGCCGAAGGCAGGGCGGAGCGCTGCAAGAAAATCAGGTTCGTCCATCGCGATCAGGGTCCGGGCGCGGTCAGACTGCTCGCTCCAGACGATGGAGGACCTGTTGCCGGTCAGCGGCAGGATCGCCAGAGGGCCGCCGGGCATGAAGAACTGATGTGCGACCCCATTGTGGGGCAGCGCGTGTTCCACGGCGCAGACCACGGCGATCTGGTCGTAGTCCCAGCCGGTCCGGGTGATCCCGGCGCGTTTCGCCACGCCGCTGCCGCGCCCGTCGCAGCCGACCAGCAGACGCGCCGAAAGGATCTGGCCGTCGTCCAGCGTCACGGTGACACCGCCGCCGGTGATGCTCTGGGCCGTGACGGTGCGCCCGGTGAGGTGGGTGATCCGATCCTCGGCGGCCAAGGCGTCCAGCAGGGCGGCGCGCAGGTGGCGATCTTCGACCAGCCAGCCCATGGGGCCTTCCTCGATCTCGGCGTGGTCGAAGTGCATCATCCAGGGGCTCGCGCCTTCTCCGGCGCGGCCGTCCGATACCTTGATGTCCAGCATCGGCTGGGCGTCGGCCTGCACCGCCGCCCATATGCCAATGCCGCGCAGCAAACGCATGGACCCGTTGGCGATGGCATAGGCGCGTCCATCGAAATCGCGCATCCGGTGCGTTTCGGGCGTGATCGCGTCGATCACGGTGACCCGCAGGCCGGATTGGGCGGCGGCAAGTGCCAGCACCGGGCCGTTCAGCCCGCCACCGACGATGATGATGTCTGTCTGTTCCATGCCACTTTCATATGGGCGCGCGGGCGGGATTGTCCATGCGGTGCGCAGTCGCTAGCGTGACGCAAAACGCGGAGGGGACGCAGGATGGACGACTGGCGCTGGATGACGGCAACGGCTCTTGGGCAAGGCATCGCAGCGGGACAGATCGACCCCCTCGCCCTGACCGAAACCTATCTCGCGGCCATCGACGGCCATCCCATGCGTGACCGCATCTATGCCCGCGTGACCCATGACCGGGCGCGGGCAGAGGCCGCAGCCAGCAGCGCCCGCGCAAAGGCGGGATTGCGGCGCGGGCCGCTGGACGGGGTCCCGGTCAGTTGGAAGGACCTGTTCGATACCGCCGGCGTGGGGACGGAGGCGGGCACGCGCCTGATGGCGGGTCGCGTTCCCGACGCGGATGCCGAAGTGCTGCGCAACGCAACCGCCGCCGGCTTTGTGTGCCTGGGCAAGACACATCTGTCGGAGATCGCCTTTTCTGGCCTTGGCCTGAATCCCATGACCGCGACACCGCCCAACGTGAACGACCCTGAAGCGGTGCCGGGCGGATCGTCGTCGGGGGCTGCCGCGTCGGTCGCTTACGGTCTTGCGGTGGCGGGCATCGGCTCTGATACGGGCGGATCGGTGCGGATTCCGGCTGCGTGGAACGACATCACCGGGTTCAAGACGACGCATGGGCGGTTGCCGCTGACAGGGTCCGTTCCGTTGTGCCTGACCTTCGACTCGGTCGGTCCCCTGTGCCGGTCGGTGCAGGACGCCGCCCTGCTGACCGCTGCATTGGAAGGATCGCGTCCGCCCGATCTGCGGGGGGGCACCGGCCCGCTGCGGTTGGCGATCTGCGACACCGTCGCGATGGAGGATGTGCGGGACGCTCCGGCCAGGGGGTTCGACGATGCGGTCACGCGCCTGCAGGTTGCCGGGGCAAAGATCGAACGGCTGGAAATGCCGGATCTGCGCGACGCCTTTGCCCTTGCGGCGCTGCTTTACACCGCTGACAGCTGGGCCTGGTGGCGCGACAGGATCGAGGCCGACCCGCAAGCGATGTTTCCCCAGATCTACCGGCGCATCAGCGCGGGCCGTGACGTGAAGGCCGCCGATTTCATTAACGCTTGGTCCACCCTGCGTCGTATCCGCGCAACATGGGCGGCCGCGACGGCGCAGTATGATGCCATCATCATGCCTACCGCACCGATCCTGCCGCCCCATGCGCAGCGACTGCTGGACGACGAGGATTATTACGTGACAGAGAACCTTCTGGCCCTGCGGAACACGCGCGTGGCGAACCTGATGGACCTGCCCGCCGTCACCCTGCCGACCGGCACGCCGTCATGCGGATTCATGCTCTGCGGCCATACGGGACAGGACGACCGTTTGCTGCGGGTCGCCCTGATGGCAGAGGCCGCGCTGGCCTGATCACGTCACACGACGAAAATGACACAATTCCGGTGCTGGCCCCTGAATATGGGGCCCGTCTGGCTGGACAGCCGCTGCATGCAGCGGCTACCTTGAGGCCAAGCGGGGCGGACATGATCCCGTAACGAGGCAGTGATGGATTACCCCCAGCGGTTTGCGAACCTTCCGGTTGCGACGTGGCCCCGACTTCGTGGGTTGCTGGATGCTGTCCAGCCAGGCGGTGATCCCATCAACATGACCATCGGCGATCCGCAGCACCCGATGCCGCCGTTCCTTGCCGAAGCGATGGCGGCCCAGATCGCGGGGTTTGGCGGGTATCCCAACAACGACGGGTCCCCCGCATTGCTCGACGCGATTTCGCGCTGGCTGTACCACCGCTATGGTGTGACCGTGGGGGCCGACCGGATCATGGCCTTGAACGGCACGCGAGAAGGGCTTTACAATGCCGCGATGGCGCTGTGCCCCGAGATCAAGGCTGGTGCCACGCCGGTCATCCTGACGCCCAATCCATTCTATCAGGTCTATGCGGTCGCGGCACTCAGCGTCGGCGCGGAACCTGTCTATCTGCCCGCAACCGCCGAAACCGGCCACCTGCCCGATTTCGCAGCACTGCCCGCGGACGTGCTGGACCGCACTGCCATCGCCTACATCTGCTCTCCCGCGAACCCGCAGGGTGCCGTGGCAAGCGAAGATTACTGGCGCACCCTGATCGGGCTAGCCGAGAAGCATGATTTCAAGATCTTCGCGGATGAATGCTATTCCGAGATTTACCGCGACACGCGCCCCGTCGGCGCCCTGCAGGTGGCGCAGGAGATGGGTGCCGACCCGGAACGGGTCGTCGTGTTCCATTCCCTGTCGAAGCGGTCCAACCTCGCCGGTCTGCGCAGTGGCTTCTGCGCCTCTGGCCCCCGCAATATCGCGGCGATCCGCAGCCTGCGGGCCTATGCGGGTGCGCCCCTGCCCGGCCCGGTGCAGGCGGTGTCCGCACTGGTCTGGGACGACGAGGCTCATGTCACGGCGTCCCGCGCGCTATATATCGAAAAGTTCGAGATCGCAGACCGCATCCTTGGCAACGTGCCGGGATACGTCAGTCCAAAGGCGGGCTTCTTTCTGTGGCTGCCGGTCGAGGACGGCGAAGACGCGGCCCTGCGCCTTTGGGCGGAAACCGGCGTGCGCACCCTGCCCGGCGCATATCTGTCGCGAGAGATCAGCGGCTTCAACCCCGGCGCGGGGTTCATCCGGGTCGCCTTGTGCGGCCCCACGGACGACGTGGCGCGTGGGCTGACCCACCTGCGCGATACGCTTTACCAGTGAGGAACGGCAAGATGGCATCCTATCAGACACGGCACCGCGATCCGCTTCTGGACAGCGAAACCCAGGCGGCGCTTGAACGGCGCAGCAAGGAGTTGCTGGGAATCGCGATGATTGTGCTGGGCCTGCTGGGGGCCGCGATGGTGTTCAGCTACTCTCCGACCGATCCGTCCTGGATTTCGGCCAGCGATGCACCGGTACGGAACTGGCTGGGCATGTTCGGTGCAGCGACTGTCGCACCGCTGATGATGATCGTGGGCAAGGGCATCTGGGCGCTGCCGCTCGTTCTGATCGCCTGGGGCGTGCGTTTCGTGCTGCATCGCGGATCGGATCGGGCGATGGGGCGCGTGATCTATGTCCCCGTCGTGATCGCCGTTGCCGCGCTCTATGCCGCATCGCTGCCGCGCGGCGACGCATGGCCCGCCAATTTCGGCATGGGCGGCCTGTTCGGCGACACCGTGCTGGGCATGGCGCTGACGATCCTGCCGCTGGGTCCGGTCATAGGGGTCAAGCTGCTGTCGCTGATCCTGGGGGCCGTGACCGTGGCCGCGATGGCCTTTGCGCTGGGCTTCACCAGGCCCGAACTCCGCATCGGCACGCGGTTCGTGTTGCTGGGCACCGTGATGATCTACGACATCATCCTGCGCGTCTTGGGACAGGGCACCGCCCGCGCAGCACAGGCCGCCACCGCGGCCCGCGGCACTGTCGCTGCCCGCATGGCCGACCGGGCCGAGGCACGCGCGACGCACCCCTTGGCAGAGCCGCCCGTCGACGCCAAGGCGCGCGCCATCGCCGCCGTGCGCAGCCGTGCCGCGATGCCCGCGGACAACAGCCGCAAGATGCCACCGATCATCCGCGCCGACGGGTCCTATGCGCCGGAAACGCCGGTGATGACACCAGCGCCCGAGCCTGCCTCCGACGCCCCCGCCCCGCGCAAGATGCCGGGCCTCGGCAACCTGCTGCGCCGCACCCCGCCGGAACCGGAACTTGTAGAGGCGGACACGTTCGACCACGACCTTGACGCGCCGACCGAAGACCGCGTCCGCAGCCGCATCACCAATGCGATCAAGGCCCGCGTCATGCCCACGCCGCAGTCAGAGCCGCATCCGGTCACCGGCGTGCGCATCGAACCCGCGCTGACCGCCGGCAAGCGCCCGAAGGCGCTGATCCTGCCCGCGGTTCCGCCATTGACGGCTGCGCCGCCTCAGGCCGCAGAGTATGACTGGCAGGACGACGCCGACATGCTGATCGACGAGGACGAAGCCTTCGAAGATGCACAGGTCATGCCGTCGTCGGCCCCGGCGGTCTATCAGCGCAGCGCCCTGCCACGCGCCGAGGCACCTTCGCTGACCGCCGAACCCCTGTTCGACCCAGACGCCCGCCCGACAATCCCGACGCAGGCAGCGAAGAAGGCGGTCGTGCAGCACGGCATGTCGCGCGGCACGATGCCCAGCAAGCAGGCGCGGGCCGAGGCACAGCCGGAATTGACCTTCGAAGAGAAATACAAGGGTTACGAGCACCCGCCGCTGAACCTGCTGACCAACCCTTCCGAAATCCAGCGCCACGTCCTGTCCGACGAGGCGTTGGAGGAAAACGCCCGGATGCTGGAAAGCGTGCTGGACGACTACGGCGTGAAGGGCGAAATCGTCAGCGTGCGCCCCGGCCCCGTCGTGACGATGTATGAACTTGAACCCGCACCCGGCCTGAAGGCATCGCGCGTCATCGGCCTTGCCGACGATATCGCACGCAGCATGTCGGCCCTGTCGGCCCGCGTGTCCACCGTTCCGGGTCGCACCGTGATCGGCATCGAGCTGCCGAACGAGAATCGCGAAAAGGTCGTGCTGCGCGAAATCCTCTCCGCCCGCGACTTCGGCGACAGCAACATGAAACTGCCGCTGGCGCTGGGCAAGGACATCGGCGGCCAGCCGATCGTCGCGAACCTTGCCAAGATGCCCCACCTGCTGATCGCGGGCACCACCGGGTCCGGCAAGTCGGTCGCGATAAACACCATGATCCTGTCGCTGCTTTACAAGCTGACGCCAGAGGAATGCCGCATGATCATGATCGACCCCAAGATGCTGGAACTCAGCGTCTATGACGGCATCCCGCACCTGCTCTCCCCCGTCGTGACGGACCCGAAAAAGGCCGTCGTCGCCCTGAAGTGGGTCGTGGGAGAGATGGAGGAGCGTTACCGCAAGATGTCGAAGATGGGCGTGCGCAATATCGACGGCTACAACGGCCGCGTGAAAGAGGCGCTCGCCAACGACGAAACCTTCAGCCGCACGGTGCAGACCGGATTCGACGACGAAACCGGAGAGCCGGTGTTCGAGACGGATGAATTCAAGCCCGTCGTGCTGCCCTACATCGTCGTCATCGTCGACGAGATGGCCGACCTGATGATGGTTGCCGGTAAAGAGATCGAGGCCTGCATCCAGCGCCTTGCCCAGATGGCCCGCGCTTCGGGCATCCACCTCATCATGGCGACGCAGCGCCCTTCGGTCGACGTTATCACCGGCACGATCAAGGCGAACTTCCCCACGCGGATCAGCTTTCAGGTCACGTCCAAGATCGACAGCCGCACCATCCTGGGCGAGATGGGGGCCGAACAGCTCCTCGGCATGGGTGACATGCTTTACATGGCGGGCGGATCGAAGGTCACGCGCGTCCACGGCCCTTTCTGTTCGGATGAGGAGGTCGAGGAGATCGTCAATTTCCTGAAAAGCTTCGGTCCGCCGGAATACATGTCGGGTGTGGTCGAAGGCCCTGACGAAGATACCGAAAGCTCCATCGACATGGTGCTTGGCCTCGCGGACGGGTCTGATCTCGAAAACGCACTCTACGACACGGCGGTCGCCATCGTCATCAAGGACCGCAAATGCTCCACCTCCTACATCCAGCGCAAGCTGGCGATCGGCTACAACAAGGCTGCCCGTCTGGTCGAGCAGATGGAGGAGCAGGGCGTCGTCAGCTCCGCCAATCACGTCGGCAAGCGTGAAATCCTCGTGCCGGAACAGCACTGACCGATCCCCTTCATCTGGCCAGATAAACTCTCGGGGGGGGGCCGCATCGCGGCGGGGGGCAGACAGCCCCCCTCTGACGTTCCCCGCCGACTGGCCTTTGCCAAGATGCACGAAAGGGTGTCTAACGATCCCGCAACAGGGACGCATGACATGACCGACTATTACAGCCCGACCGGCGGCCTGCCACCACAGACCGACCTTCTGACCGACCGCGCCGTCTTCACGACGGCCTACGCGGTCATTCCCAAAGGCACGCTGCGCGACATTACCACCAGCGTCCTGCCCGGCTGGGACAAGATGCGGATGTGGGTGATTGCGCGGCCGCTGACGGGCTTTGCCGAGACGTTCAGTCACTACATTGCCGAAGTCTCTGCCGGTGGCGGCAGCAGGGCCCCCGAGACGGACCCCGCGGCGCAGGCCGTCCTGTTCGTGGTCTCGGGCCATGCCGAGCTGACCATCGACGACCAGACGCACCTGCTGTTTCCGGGCTCCTACGCCTATCTGCCTGCCGGGTGCGACTGGACCTTTGCCAATGACCACGACGCGCCCTGCACGTTCCACTGGATCAGAAAGGCCTATGTCCCGGCACCTGGCATCGCCGCCCCTGCCCCCTTCGTCACGCAGGACGGTGACGCCCCCGTAATCGAAATGGCGGGCACGAACGGAGCATGGTCCACGACCCGCTTCGTCAGCCCGACGGACCTGTCGCACGACATGCACGTCAACATCGTGAACTTTCAGCCGGGCGGGGTCATCCCCTTCATGGAAACGCATGTGATGGAGCACGGGCTTTACGTGCTGGAAGGCAAGGCCGTCTACCGTCTGAACGCCGACTGGGTCGAGGTGGAGGCCGGCGACTACATGTGGCTGCGCGCCTTTTGCCCGCAGGCCTGCTATGCCGGTGGGCCGGGACGTTTCCGCTACTTGCTTTACAAGGACGTCAACCGCCACATGCCCTTGTCGGTGCGGTGAATGCGCGTCCTGATCAACGGCTTCGGCCGGATCGGACGGACGATCCTGCGGCAGTTGCTGACAGTGCGGACGGACGCAGGGATCGAGGTCGCGGGCATCAACGACATCGCACCGCTGGACCTGTGCGCCTACCTCTTTGCCCATGACAGCGTCTTCGGTCCATTTCCGCAGACAGTCAGCGGCGCGGATGGCGCGCTGCGCGTCGGGGACACGTCCATCGCGTTCACGCAGGTCGGCGATCTGTCCGCCCTCGATCTGCGGGGCGTCGATCTGGTGCTGGAATGCACCGGCGTCGCCCGCTCCTCCGACATCGCAGTGCGGGGTCTGACAGCGGGGGCGAAGGCGGTCCTGATCTCTGGCCCCTCACCGGCGGCCGAGGTCACCGTGGTATTGGGCGCGAACGACGATGCCCTGAGAGATGCGCGGATCGTGTCGAACGCCAGTTGCACGACCAACGCGCTTGCTCCGATCGTCAGGCATCTGCACGACGCGCTGGGCATCACCGCGGCGCACATGATGACGATTCATTGCTATACTTCGAGCCAGCCGATGGTGGACACGCCGCGCGGTGACTTTGCCCGCAGTCGGGCGGGCGCACTGTCCATGGTGCCGACGACAACCAGCGCCACAGAGCTTGTGACCGAGGTCGTGCCAGAGCTTGCCGGACGCATCACCGGTGCCGCGGTGCGGGTGCCTGTCGCCAGCGTGTCCTGCATCGACCTGACGGCGACGGTGACCCACGGTGTGACAACCGCGCGCCTGCACGACGTCCTGCGGCGTGTCGATTCGGCCCTGATCGGAACGACGGACCTGCCGCTGGTGTCGTCCGACCTGCGGGCGCGGCCCGAATCGCTGGTGCTGGCGATGCCGGAGTGTTTTGCGACGACCGATCACCAGATCCGGGTGTTCGGTTGGTACGACAACGAATGGGGCTTTTCGGCGCGCATGATCGACATGGCGGTGCTGATGGGCGCGCGTTGAGGGGGCTGTCTGCCACCGCGCGTGCCGCGCCCCCCGAGGATATTTTCAACCAGAGGAAGGGTGGACCGTGAAGGGCGGCACGTTGACTTCTTCGAGGTTGGCACCATCGCCGATGCGGTCGATCACGGCGAAGAGGCCGGGGGCGTGCAGCGGGGTCAGCACACCGTGCCAGATGCCGCGGTGCAGGTTGATCCCCTGTCCGGGCGTGGTGATGTAGGCAAGCGGCACGCCGGGTGTGCCGTCTTCATCCGGCGCAACGATGACCAGAAAGGGGTTCTGTGTCATCGGGATGAAGGCCTGCGATCCATCCGGATGGCGTTCCAGAAGGTCGCATTTATAGGGCAGGCTGCGGGGTGCGGCATTGAATATGCTGATCCCGGCACGTCCGTTTCCGAAGTCGAGCCTTGCGCGGTCGTGATACCGTTCGCAAAGGCCGGCGTTGATCAGCTTGTCGGGGTCGCCGCGGGCGTCCAGCACGTCGCCGAAAGGGGCGAAGGCGGCGGCGGTCAGCGGCGTTGCGACGATCACATCAGCGCCCGCAACCGCAGTTCCGCGATGCGTTCGACCTGACCGCTCGCCGTTGCGAATTCCTGTTCGACCGTGTTCTGCAAGCGCTGCTCGAACGCGCGCAGGATGCTGTCCTTCGTGTGGTCCCGCACCGCGATGATGAAGGGAAAACCGAATTTGGCCACATAAGCGGCGTTCGCCTTATGGAAGGTGTCGCGCTCGATGTCGGTCAGTGCATCCAGCCCGGCCGCTGCCTGTTCCGACGTGCTGTCAACGGTCAGGCGTTTCGCAGCGGCAAGCTTGCCCGCAAGGTCCGGATGGGCGCGCAGGACCTTCAGCCGATCCTCTGTTGCGGCCGACCGGAACGCACGGGCCAGGGCGTTGGCAAGGCCGCCCGGCGTGTCGTGCGCCGCGCCCAATTCCATGCCGTGCGCCCGTTCGGCCACCCAAGGGGAGTGTTCGTATACGCTGCCGAACCTTTCCACAAAGGCTGACTTGGCCAATTGGCTGGGGCGGTCGCGCCGCACATGAGGGTGATGCTGTCGCCAGTGGTCCGCGATCTGGGCACGGGTCGCGAACCAGACCGCGTCGTGACCGCGGACATATTCGACGAAGCGGCGCAACGCTTCGATACGGCCCGGCCGGCCGACAAGGCGGCAGTGCAGGCCCACGGACATCATCTTGGCCTGCCCCTCTAGCCCTTCGCGATAGAGCGCATCGAAACTGGCGCGCAGGTAATCGAAGAACTGGTCGCCGGCGTTGAACCCCTGCGGGGTGGCAAAACGCATGTCGTTGGCGTCCAGCGTGTAGGGCACGATCAGTTGGTCGCGGTCGCCGATTTCCATCCAGTAGGGCAAGTCGTCGGCGTAACTGTCGGCGAGGTAGTCGAAGCATTCTTCGGCCGCCAACCGGATCGTATTGATCGAGGCGCGGCCCTGGTAGAAGCCGCGAGGCCTCTCGCCCGTGACCTCTGCATGCAGACGGATCGCGCGCTGGATGTGGGCGCGTTCGGTGTCCTCATGCGCGGCCTTGTATTCGATCCACTTCAGACCATGCGACGCGATTTCCCACCCGGCATCCTGCATCGCCGCCATCTGGTCGGGGCTGCGGGCCAGCGCGGTGGCCACCCCAAAGATCGTGACGGGCAGGTCGTGCAGCAGCCTGTGCAGACGCCAGAATCCCGCGCGCGCGCCGTATTCGTAGATCGTCTCCATATTCCAGTGGCGCTGGCCGGGCCAGGCGGCGGCACCGACGATCTCGGACAGGAAGGCTTCGGATGCCGCATCGCCGTGCAGGATGTTGTTTTCGCCGCCTTCCTCGTAGTTCACGACGATCTGGACGGCAATTTTCGCACCCCCGGGCCACTTGGGGTCTGGCGTTTGTGCGCCGTAGCCGATCATGTCGCGGGGGTAGCGGGTCATTTCAGGTCTTTCTCTTGGAGTCCTCCGTTTATACCGTCAATTCCGGGCGAGGCGAGAGGGCAAACCGATGTATGACATGGCAATTCTGTGGGAATGGCTGGCCTTTGCCGTGCGGTGGACGCACGTCATCACGGCGATCGCCTGGATCGGGTCCAGCTTCTATTTCATCGCACTCGACCTTGGCCTGAACCGGGACATTCCCGGCCCGGCGGACGGCGAGGAATGGCAGGTCCACGGGGGCGGCTTCTATTTCATCCAGAAGTATCTTGTCGCACCCGAGGCGATGCCCGCGCATCTGACGTGGTTCAAGTGGGAAAGCTACGCGACTTGGCTGACAGGCTTTGCCTTGCTGATGGTCGTCTACTGGGCGGGCGCGAACCTGTATCTGATCGACCCGGCCAAGGCGGACCTGTCGATCTGGCAGGGCATCGTCATATCAGCCGCGTCGCTGGCGGTGGGCTGGGTGATCTACGATTTCCTGTGCAAATCACCGCTGGGCGAACGGCCCACGGGCCTGATGCTGCTGCTGTTCGCGATGCTGGTGGTGATGAGCTGGGGTTACAATCAGGTCTTTACCGGGCGCGCGGCGCTGCTGCATCTGGGGGCCTTCACCGCCACGATCATGACGGCGAACGTGTTCCTGATCATCATGCCAAACCAGCGGATCGTGGTGGCGGACCTGAAAGCAGGACGCAAGCCGGACCCGAAATACGGCAAGATCGCCAAGCTACGCAGCACGCACAACAATTACCTGACGCTGCCGGTCATCTTCCTGATGCTATCGAACCACTATCCGCTGGCCTTTGGCACGCAATATGCATGGATCATCGCGGCGCTGGTATTCTTGCTGGGCGTCACGATCCGGCACTACTTCAATTCCATGCACGCCCGCACAGGCAAGCCGACGTGGACCTGGGCCGCGACGGTCATCATCTTCATCGTGATGGCGTGGCTGTCGACCTATCCGGGGCATGAGACCTATGAGGAATCAGAGGCGCGCGCCCTGACGCCGACAGAAGACCGCTATGCCCACGCTGAGGGCTTTGCTGACGCGACGCAGATCGTGCAGGGCCGGTGTTCGATGTGCCACGCGCGCGAACCGGTCTGGGACGGCATTCGCTGGGCCCCGAAGGGTGTGTTCCTCGAGACCGATGCCGATATCGCGCGACATGCCCACGACATCTATGTGCAGGCGGGCATCAGCCACGCGATGCCGCCCGCCAACGTGACCGGGATCAGCGACGCGGACCGGCAGGTGCTGGCCCGCTGGTTCCGCGCCGCCTCCTGACGCTTACTGGCCGCGACGGCCCATCTCGGCCTGGATGTTGAACTGGCCATCGCCGATGTTGCCGCCCTGCGCCAGGTCGTTCAGGATCACGGTCGTCTGCTCTCCCACGTCGTCGGTGACGATCCATTGGCGCAGCTCGACCGGGTTGGCGGTGAATACCATCTGGATGTTGCCGTATTCCGGGTGCGCCGGGTCCTGCGCCGTGATTGTCGTCGTCGTGCCGTCCGACGTGTGACCCGTCACCATCTGCGCCTGTCCCAGGTTGACGTTGCGTTCAAGGATGATGTTCAGCGGCGTCTGGTTCAGTGGATAGCGATCAGCGGGCGTGTTCGACTTGGGGTCGAAGACGGCGACCTGCCCGCCGCCCGCAAGGACAAGGCTGTTGTCGGGCGCATTATATTCGAACCGGATGCGGCCCGGACGCTTGATGTAGATCTGGCCGGTCGACAGCGTCCCGTCGCCGTTGATCTGCGTGAACCCGCCCTGCGCGGTCTGTAGCTGGTTCAGATAGGCCGAGACCTCGTTCAGGGACAGCTGCTGCGCCTGCGCGGCCCCGCCGGCCAGCGCAAGTGCTGCGGCCGAAAGAAGAAGGGTGCGTCTGTTCATGGCATTCACCTTGTGTTGCTTGACCACCGACATAGGGCGGCGGTCTGGCGTCTTCCATGCCGATATGGGCGCTGACATGCGATAGCGCCAGCGGGTCAGCGGCTAGCCGCTTTGGGAACAAGCGCCGGGGTTGCCGCATTGTATGCGTGAAGCGGCGGATGGCTCTGCCGCGATTGAAGGAGAATTCCCATGCCAGATATTTTCGTTGACGGCCTCGACGGCCAGGCCCGCAAGAAATCCGTGGACGTGCTGAACGCTTGTGTCGCCGAAACCATCGCCCTGCGGCTGTCGGTCAAACAGGCGCACTGGAACCTGAAGGGCTCCGGTTTCATCGGCGTGCATGAATTGCTGGACGACGTATCGGCGCGTCTCGGTGAAAGCACGGATACTATGGCCGAACGGGCCGTCATCCTTGGCGGATTTGCACGCGGCACGCTGGAAGTCGTTATCGAGACGGCAGAGATGGACGCCTATCCGGTCGAGGAAAACGACATCACCGCGCATATCAAAGCGCTGAAGGACCGGTTCCTGAGCGTCGGCAAGAAGGTCCGCAAGGGGATCGACGAGGCGGGCGACGCCGGTGACGAAGATACTGCGGACGTGCTGACCGAAGTCAGCCGGGCGCTGGACAAGGACGCCTGGTTCATCGGGGCGAACGCGCCGACCTGAACGACTTGACCACGTCAGGACGCGCCGCTCTCTGCGGCGCGTTATGCGTTTCTAGCGCTTGCGGCAGGAACGCAGCTGCGCGTCATACAGCAAGGCGCGGGCCTCTACCTCTCCGGCGATCCGAATCAGCCAGCTCTTGCTGCGCCACGTGCCGCGTTTGAAACCGGTTCGCCCATCGTGATAGGCCAGATACTGGTTGCGCACGTCGGTCAGCGGCACCCCGGTTTCCCGGACGGTTGCGACCATGTACCAGCCCATGAAATCCGACGCGGCCTTGATGTCCTCGCGCTTGGCGCGGCGATTGCCACTGGCCTGCCGATACTCTTCCCACGTGCCATCAAGTGCCTGCGAATAACCCATCGCAGAAGACTGGCGGCCGATGGGAATCACCCCCAGCGCATACTGGTGCGGCGGGCGGTTATTACCGATGAATTTGGATTCCTGGTAAATGATCGCCATCATGGCGGGCATCGGCACGCCATACTTCCGTTCGACTGCCTTGAAGGCGCGGCGATATTCCGGCCGCTCCGTCAGGATGTTGCACGCATTGTCCAGGTCGCGCGGTGCTGAATACTCGCGGCTGCCGCAAGACCCCAGCAACGCAAGCAACACCAGTGCGCGAAAGAAACTGCTCATCTGCCTCTCGCTTTTCGTCTTTTATTTTTTACCATCATAGCCGGAAAGACCCGGTTTGTGAACGGTTAAGGCCAAGGGCATCGATCACGAATTGAAGGAGTCGCGACATCCCGCCGGTGCGGGCAGGGCTAACAGACTGTTTCCGCATTAACCCTACGCCAATTGTGGACTTTTTGTGGCAATCGCGTTTACTTACGAAGCGGGGGTATTTGCATTCATGTTCAAGACGCGCGCGAAGTATCATCTCGGTCAGGTTGTCAGACACCGCAAGCATCCCTTTCGGGGTGTCGTCTTTGACGTCGACGCGATGTTTTCCAACACCGACGCTTGGTACGAGGCTATTCCGGAAGAGTCGCGTCCGGCCAAGGATCAGCCCTACTACCATCTGCTGGCCGAGAACGATCAAAGCTTTTACGTCGCCTATGTGTCCGAACAGAACCTTGTCGCCGACTATTCCGGCGAACCGGTCGAGCACCCCGACCTTCCCGATCTGTTCGGTCCGTTCGAGGATGGGCATTACCCGCTTCAAGTGCAGCTGAACTGATCAGTCGCCGACCGCCGGGACAGCCTTCAAGTAGGCCGCAATGGCCGCTCGGTCGCTGTCCGGCAGTTTGGCCGTGTTCTTCACAACCTCGGCCATCGTCCCGCCTGCCGTGTCGAAATCCGGCGTAAAGCCGCTGGACAGGTATTCCGCAATCTCGCCTTCGGACCATGACAGGCCGCCGGGCGTGATGTTCGGAATGCGGCCTTCACCCGATGGATTGGGCGCGCCGGACAACCATGCCTCGGTCTTCAGGCCGCCCAGGGCGTCGCGCGGGGTATGACATTCGCCGCAGTGACCCAACGCCTCGACCAGATAGCGGCCGCGTTCTAGGTCCGGCGCATCCGCCATGATCCAACCGTCACGCTGATAAAGTGCCTTCCACACGCCAAGCGTTGCGCGGATGTTGAAGGGAAAGCCGATGTCGTGTGCCTTGGACGGTGTCTGGTCGGCGGGCAACGTCCGCAGATGCGCGATCAGATCGGTCACGTCCTGAGGGTCGGCTTTGGCGTATGCGGTGTAGGGAAATGCGGGGTAGAGATGCGCGCCGTCGGCCCCGACGCCGCGCATGATGGCGCTGGCGATCTGCGCGTCGGTCCAATCCCCGATGCCCTGGTCCGGGTCGGGGGAAATGTTGGGCGCATAGAAGGTGCCGAAACTGCTGACGAAGGCCTTGCCGCCGGACAACACATCGTCAGGCCCGTCCTCCGCCACATGGCAAGACGCACACCCCGCAGCCGCAAAGACCAATGCGCCGCGTTCGGGGTCCGGTGTCAGTCCGGCCAGTGCGTCGTCCGGCAGCGGTTGGGGCCGCGTCGCCACGGCCCCGCCGATCACCACCACGATACTGGCCAGCGCAAGCCCGGTCAGCGCCCGCCGCATCCTAATCGTCGGACACGCGATAGGTTTCGTGACAGGCCCCGCAGGCCTTGCCGACATCGCCAAAGGCCGCCTTCAGGCTGTCCAGATCGGTGCCTGCGACCTCGGCCAAGGCAGCGGATGCGTTGGTCAGCGCCATTGCCTTTTCTTCGAAGTCGGCCATGTCCGTCCATATCTCGGCCTTGGCCCTGGTGTCTTCGATCGTGCCGGCGTCGGTGCCTTCGATCCAGTATCCGGCCTGATCGACGCTGCCCAGCGCGGCGAGGTTGCTCGCCGCCGTTCCGGCCATGGCAGCGTCATAGGGAATCTTGTCCTGCGCCATCCCACCGAGTGTGCCGAGGTTGAACGAATAGAGCGTCATGTGCGCTTGCCGCGCATCGACCGCCCGCTGCACGGCGGGGTCGATATGGCTTTCGGCCAGAACGGCCGTAGCCATCAGGCCACCGAGCGCAAGTGCGCCGGTCAGTCTTGCAATCTTTGCCATGTCGTCTCCTGTTGCTGGGTTGGTTTGCGACAAGGCTACACGAGGCAGTGGCATCGACGTCAATACTGGGTTCTCCGCTCACGACATTGTGTGCCGCGCGCAGGGGTCGCGCCTAGTATCCCAGCGCACAGCCGTCCTTGCGCGGGTCGGACCCGCCCTGCAGCACGCCGTCGTCGCGCAGCAGGATCGCCTGCGCTCCACCGATCGCCGTCTCAGGGGTCACGACCTCATGCCCCAGCTCGGCCAGTTCGGCGCGCACGGCGTTGTCGTAGCCGCGTTCGACCTTCAGTTGCCCCATTTCGGCAAAGCTGCGGGGGCCGTCGATGGCCGCTTGCGGATTCAGCCCGAAATCGGTGATGTTGCTGACGAATCGCGCGTGGCCAGTGGACTGATAGGCCCCGCCCATGACGCCAAACGGCATATGGGTCTTGCCGCTCTTTTGCAGCATACCCGGAATGATCGTGTGCATCGGCCGTTTGCCGGGGGCACCTTCGTTCGGGTGGCCCTCGGTCAGGCTGAAGCCCGCGCCGCGGTTCTGGAACAGGATGCCGAACTTGTCCGAGGCGATACCCGACCCGAAGCCATGGAAGATCGAATAGATCAGCGATACCGCCATGCGGTCGCGGTCCACTACTGTGATGTAGATCGTGTCCTTGTGGACCGCCTCTGCCCCCGGCAGATCGACCGTCATCGCCTTTTTCGGGTCGATCAGCGCGGCAAGCTTCTTTGCCGTCTCCATCGACAGCATGTGATCCAGCCGCGTCATGTGGTCGGGATCGGACAGGAAGCGGTTGCGCGTGTCGTAGGCCAGCTTTGTCGCCTCCGCCTCGATATGCACGCGCTGGGACCCCCAGGGATCCATGCCTGCGATGTCGAACTGCGACATGATGTTCAGGATCAGGATGGCCGTGGCCCCCTGCCCGTTCGGCGGGTGCTCGTACAGGTCAAGGCCGCCATAGCCGCCCTGCACCGGATCGCCCCAGGTGCTTTGAGTCTGCGCAAAGTCGTCCAGTGCGTGAACACCACCCGCCGCGTTCAGCGAGGCAACCATATCCTCGGCCACTTCGCCCTCGTAGAACCCGGCGCGGCCGTGTTCGGCAATCAGCCGCAGCACGCGGGCCTGATCGGGCGCGCGGAACATCTGGCCAGGTTTCGGCACCTTGCCGTTCACCATGTAGCGGTCGCGCGCGCCGCCTTGCAGAACGCCCGAATCGTTGCCCCAGTCGAACGACACGCGCGGGCTGACGGGAACGCCCGCCTCTGCATAATGGATCGCAGGGGCCAGAACGGCTTTCAGACCCAGCTTGCCCCAATCCTGCGACAGTGTGCAGAAGGCATCGATAGCACCGGGGATCGTCACGGCGGCGGGGTCGCTGACGGGGACGGTCTTATGACCCTTCGCGCGCAGATCGGCAGCGGAATAGGCGTCAGGTGCGCGACCGGACCCGTTCAGCGCATGGATCGTGTCCGACCCCGGCGGCGTCACCAGGACAAAACAATCACCGCCGATACCCGTCATCTGCGGTTCGCAGATTCCCAGCAGAACGGCACCCGCAACGGCTGCGTCGACCGCATTGCCGCCGGCCTCCAATATCTGGATCGCGACCTTGGCGGCCAGGGGATGAGAGGTGGCGCACATGCCGTTTTCGGCAAAGGTGGGCGACCGCCCCGGTATCTGGAAATCGCGCATCAAGTCTTCCCCCCTTGGTGATTTGACCGGAAAGTCAGGGATTTCACAGGGAAAGACAATCGGACTTTTGGCGAAAGACCGGCACTGCGCCACTGGGTGGGGGCTTTACGACGCAGTGCCGGGGAAGCTTTTGCAGCTACGACACACTTTTGACCTGCCGCTGCGTCACCCTTCGGTCCGTCGCATGATCTTTTCTGGGCTTTTTCGGACAGCAATAAGGCGGTAGTCACGGACCATGACCCAGCTTGATTATGCGACCCTCGCCCAGACCATCGCCGCCTTGACGGAAGGTGAGACCGACGCCGTCGCCTTGATGGCCACCGTTGCCTGCGAGGTGCATCATGCCGATGACCGTTTTGACTGGACCGGTTTCTACCGCGTCACCGGACCCGCGCTGTTGAAGATCGGGCCATATCAGGGTGGCCACGGCTGCCTTGTCATCCCGTTCAGCCGGGGCGTCTGCGGGGCGGCCGCGCGGACCGGGCAGGTGCAGCTTGTGCCTGACGTCGACGCCTTTCCCGGACATATCGCCTGCGCGTCCTCGACCCGGTCAGAAATTGTTCTTCCGGTTTTTGGCGCGGACGGCGCGCTGCTGGGAGTCTTCGACATCGACAGCAACCAGCCGGACGCCTTCGATCAGACCGACGCGACCGCACTGTCGGCGATCCTTGCCACGACCTTCGCGACCGTGCGTCCGGGATAATATCGCAGGCCCCCTCCGGGGCGGGCTTGCATTTGATTGGGACCATGGCGAGGTGCGAAACAGGATGGAGACGGCTGCAAGCGTGCGATGACCTATCAGGCCTGGACCGTTTTCGCCCTGTTCTGGGTCGTCTTCGTGACGACGCCGGGGCCGAACGCGGTGAATTGCATCACCAACGGCATGACCTTGGGCTTCTGGCGGGCGTGGCCGGGCGTGGCGGGTATTCTGACGCAGGCATGCCTGTTCCTGGCCCTGTCCGCGCTTGGTGTGACCGCGCTGCTGACGACATCGCCGACGGCCTTTACCGTGGCAAAGCTGGTCGGAGCCACCTTTTTGATCTGGACCGGCGTGCGCGGCTGGCTGCGCGCAGGCGAGGCCCCGAAGGATATCGACCGCCCGGCCGGGTCGATCTATCTGCGCAGCCTTCTGATCGCCACGATCAACCCCAAATCCGTCGCGGGCTACCTTGCCGCCTTCACTCAGTTCGTGCAGCCCGACGTGCCGATCATGGCGCAGATGCGGGTCATCGTGCCGACGGCCTTGACCCTGACGGCCATCAGCTACACGACCTATACCGCGCTGGGCGCCGTTCTGGGACGCGCTGCGCTGGGGGCCGTCTTCAACACGTGGTTCCGGCGGTTGCTGGCGCTGTGTTTCATCGTCTACGGTGTGCTGCTGGCCGGCCCCCACACACCCCGACAGAAGATTTTCGATGTGGCGACGACGGGTGCGATGGCAATCGAGACATTTTCAGCAAAAGGACATCCGCATGACTGACATCACCTTACTGGACGGTGGCATGGGGCAAGAACTGGTGCATCGTGCCGGTGATGCACCGACGCCCCTGTGGTCGACGCAGGTGATGATCGACCATCCCGGGCTGGTGCAACAGGTTCACGCTGATTACTTTGCCGCCGGGTCCACCATCGCCACGACGAACACCTATGCCGTCCACCGCGACAGGCTGGACGGCACCGGGATGGAGGCGCAATTCGAGGCCCTGCACGCCTGTGCGCTGCGGGAGGCACAGGCGGCCCGCGACGCCCACGGCTCGGGACGCATCGCCGGCAGCATCGGGCCGCTGATCGCCAGCTATCGCCCCGACATCCACCCCAAGCAGGATATTTCGGTGCCTCTTTACGCCGAGATCGCGCAGATCCTCGCACCGGCCTGCGACCTGATCCTGTGCGAGACGGTCGCATCCCTGGCCCACGCCCGCGCCGTGCTGGACGGGGCGAAACAGGCGGGCAAGCCGGTTTGGCTGTCGATCACCGTGGACGACCGCGACGGGCGGCGCCTGCGGTCCGGGGAGCCTGTGGGGGGCATCCTGCCCATCGCGAACGAAGGTGCCTCTGCCGTTCTCGTCAACTGCTCTGCGCCAGAGGCAATCCACGCGACGCTTGCGATCCTATCCCGCGGACCCCTGCCCTGCGGGGCTTATGCCAACGGGTTCGGGAGGATCACGGCAGAATTCCTCGAGGACAAGCCGACTGTCGCCGCCCTGCATAGCCGCGACCTGTCGCCTGCGGCCTACGCCACACATGCCCTGCGCTGGGTCGATGCCGGGGCCACCATCGTCGGGGGCTGCTGCGAAGTCGGCCCCGCCCACATTCGCGCGCTCGCCGACGCCCTGCGCGCCGCGGGCCACACCATCGTCTGAAAGGTCGCCATGCTGCCCACCCATGCCCGCGTCGTCATCATCGGGGGCGGCATCATCGGCTGTTCCGTGGCCTATCACCTGACGCAACTGGGGTGGCGCGACGTGGTGCTGCTGGAGCGCAAGCAACTGACCAGCGGCACCACTTGGCATGCGGCCGGGCTGATCGCGCAACTGCGGGCGACGGCCAACATGACACGGCTGGCGAAATACAGTCAGGAACTTTACGGATCGCTGGAGGCCGAGACCGGCATGGCCACCGGCTTTCGGCGCGTGGGGTCGATCACTGTCGCGCTGACCGCGGAACGCCGCGAGGAAATCTATCGCGCGGCCGGCATGGCGCGCGCCTTCGGGGTCGAGATCGAGGAGATCGGCCCGGACGAGGTCAAGGCCCGCTATCCGCATCTGAGCTGCGACGATGTGCTGGCGGGAGTATATCTGGCGAAGGATGGGCAGGGCGACCCCGGCAACATTGCCCGCGCTTTGGCCAAGAGTGCCAGTCAACGCGGTGCCGTCATTGCCGAGAATACGCTGGTCACCGGTGTCACCCGGCAAGGGCAGCGCATCGCCGGTGTCCACTGGCAGACCGCCCACGACCGCGGCGAAATAGCCTGTGATCACGTCGTCAACTGCGCGGGAATGTGGGGCCATCAGGTCGGACGGATGCTGAACACCAACGTCCCGCTTCAGGCGTGCGAGCATTTCTACATCGTCTCCGAACCCGTGCCCGGCCTGACCCAGATGCCGGTCCTGCGCGTGCCCGACGAATGTGCCTACTACAAGGAGGACGCCGGCAAGATCATGCTGGGGGCCTTCGAGCCTGTGGCAAAGCCCTGGGGGCCGATCCCTGCCGATTTCGAGTACGATCAATTGCCCGAGGATTTCGACCATTTCGAATCAATCCTCGCCGCCGCCGTCAACCGGATGCCGATGCTGGCGGATGTGGGCATCCACACATTCTTTAACGGGCCTGAAAGCTTTACCCCAGATGACGCCTATCACCTTGGCCTGTGTCCGGGGATGGACAACGTCTGGGTCGCGGCGGGCTTCAATTCGATCGGTATCCAGTCCGCTGGCGGGGCCGGCATGGCGCTGGCCCAGTGGATGGAGGTGGGAGAGAAGCCTTTCGATCTGGGTGATGTCGACATCGCGCGGATGCAGCCGTTCCAGGGCAATGCGCGCTACCTGCGCGAACGCAGCACGGAAACGCTGGGCCTGCTCTATGCCGACCATTTCCCTTACCGGCAGAAGGTCACTGCACGAGGCATCCGTCGCTCTCCGTTCCATCGGCATCTTCTGGACCGGGGTGCCGTAATGGGTGAACTGGCTGGCTGGGAACGCGCCAACTGGTTCGCGGACGCAGGCCAGACACCGGAATACGCCTACAGCTGGCAACGGCAGACCTTCTTTCCCAACGTGGCGCAAGAGCTTGCCGCCGTGCGCGGGGGTGTGGCGATGTATGACATGTCGTCCTTCGGCAAGATCCGGGTGGAAGGGCGTGACGCTTGCGCGTTCCTCAGCCATATCTGCGGCGGGCAGATGGACGTCGCACGGGGGCGGATCGTCTATACGCAATTCCTGAACACGCAGGCGGGGATCGAGGCGGATGTGACCGTCACCCGCCTGAGCGAGACCGCCTATCTGGTCGTGACTCCCGCCATAGCGCGGCTGAACGACCAGACGTGGATGCTGCGGCACGCTGGCGATTTCAGCGTCGTCATCACCAACATGACCGCAGCCGAAGGCGTCTTGGCCGTCATGGGTCCGCGCGCCCGCGACCTGATGCGCGCGGTGTCGCCCGATGCCGTCGACGCGCCCTTCGGCACGGCGCACGAGGTGGAGCTTGGCCTGGGCCTCGCCCGTGTGCATCGCGTGTCCTACGTGGGAGAGCTGGGGTGGGAGGTCTATGTCAGCGCCGACATGGCCGCCCATGCGTTCGAGGTATTGTGGGAGGCCGGACAGGATCACGAGTTGAAGCTGGCAGGGATGCACATGATGGACTGTGCCCGGCTGGAAAAGGGGTTCCGTCACATGGGCCACGACATCAGCAGCGAAGATCACGTGCTCGAGGCGGGGCTGGGGTTCGCGGTGAAGACCGACAAGCCCGCCTTCATCGGGCGCGATGCGGTGCTGCGACGGCAGGACGCGGGGCTGAGGCGCCGCCTAGTCCAGTTCCGCCTGACCGAACCCGAGCCACTGCTATATCACAACGAACCGGTGCTGCGCGACGGGCGCGTCGTCGGCCACCTGACGTCCGGGGGGTATGGTCACACCTTCGGCGCGGCATTGGGCATGGGCTACATCCCCTGCGCCGGGGAAACCGTGGCGGACCTTCTGGCCAGCACATACGAGATCGACGTCATGGGCCGACAGGTGCGGGCCGAGGCGAGCCTGAAGCCATTCTACGATCCGACCGGCGCGCGTATGAGGGCCTGATCCGCTGGTCTCTGTCCGACCCACTTAGGGAGCATCGGCGTCAGTGGCGGACAGCACGTCCCGTCACTTGGTCGCCCGTCCCGGACGGAACCCATGCCCCGCCAAGTGACGGAGCATGGTCTCCCCGACCTCAGTGGGTTCAGTTGCCCGCCGGGGCCTCCGTCTCGCTTTCGGCCGCGCCTGCGGCATCGGTCAGGGTCACGTCGACCTCGACCTCGACCTGCGGACCCAGGGCATGCAGGCCTTTCAGGATGTCGATGGCATAGGCCAGCTGATAGTCCTCGTCGCGCAGCTTGGCGGCATCTTCCGCACGGGCGCGATCATCCTCGATCTGCTTGATCTCATCCTCGGTCAGGCTGTCGTTCGACAGGGTGCCGCGCAGATCGGCCTCGGACCGCATTGCCGGCGTATCGATCTCATCCTCTTCCGTGGTGTCTTCGGGGATCATCATCGGCTGTTCGACGATGATATCAGGCGAAATGCCAAGGTTCTGGATGGACCGGCCCGACGGCGTGTAATACCGCGCCGTCGTCAGGCGCATCGCGCCATTGCCCCGCAACGGCACGACGGTCTGGACCGACCCCTTGCCGAAGGATTTCGTCCCCACCACGATGGCACGGCGATGATCCTGCAAGGCACCTGCCACGATTTCGGACGCAGAGGCAGAGCCGCCATTGATCAGCACGACGATGGGCAGGCCACCGGCCAGGTCGCCGGGAGTCGCGTTGTAGCGGTCGCCATCGGCGGCGGCGCGGCCACGGGTCGACACGATCTCCCCGCCCTCGAGGAAGGCGTCCGAGACGAATACAGCCTGGTTCAGCAGGCCGCCCGGATTGTTGCGCAGGTCCAGCACGACACCATCGACGTTCTCGATCCCGCCGGCAGCCTCGACCTGTTCTTTCAGGCCCTCTTCGAGGTTCGGAAAGGTCTGCGCGTTGAAGGTCGTCACGCGCAGCACGACGGCCTTGCCTTCGGTCCGGGCGCGCACGGCGGTCAGCTTGATCGTGTCGCGGATGATCGACACGTCGAACGGCTCCGTCGAGCCTTCGCGGACCACGGTAATGATGACCTCTGACCCGACCGGCCCGCGCAGCAGTTGCAGCGCCTCGTCCAGTGTCAGGCCCAGCACGTTCTCGCCATCGACGGCGGTGATGAAGTCTCCGGCCATCATGCCGGCGGCGGCAGCGGGGGTCCCGTCGATGGGGGAGACGACCTTGACCCAGCCTTCTTCCTGCGTGACCTCGAGTCCAAGTCCGCCGAATTCGCCACGCGTCTGGACCTGCATGTCCTCCGCATCATCCTCGGACAGGTAGGACGAATGGGGATCGAGTGAGGTCAGCATCCCGTTGATCGCCGCCTCGATCAGCTTCTTGTCGTCCACATCCTCGACATAGCCTTGCCGGATGCGTTCGAAGATGTCGCCGAACAGGTCAAGCTGTTCGTACACGTTGGCGTCTGCCCCGGCCGTCTGGGCGATCAGCGGTCCCGCGAACTGCGTGGTGGCCACAAGGCCCAGCGCCGTGCCGCCAGCCGCGGCCATCAGAAGCTTCTTCATGGATGATCCTATCTAGTCCAGCGCGAACCAGGTGCCTGGGTTGACCGGACTCTGCCCGTCTCTGACCTCAAGATAAAGGGTCTGTGTCGCAGAAGCACCCGATCCGGCCGCACCTTGGGTCAAATTCGCGTCAACAGGTGGGAGTTCTCCGCCCAGCAAACCCAGTGGCGCGCCCGCGGGCAGCACTTGACCCGCCTCGCCAAAGACTTCGGCCAATCCGCCAATGACGAACAGGACGTCCTGCGCGGGTTCGAGGATCACGACATTGCCGTAGTCCAGCAGCGGTCCGCGAAACAGCAATGTCGCCGCAACGGGCGTGGTGACCAGCGCCTGTGGACGGGCGGCGATGACGATGCCCGGCCGCGCGATCCCGGCGGCATCCGGCGCGTTGAACGCCCGCAGCACCGTGCCCTGCACAGGCAAGGTCAGATCACCCTGCGGCGCAGGATCGGGGGCACCGACATCGACGCTGCCTGCCAGCGCATCGGCAAAGGCGGCAAGCGTATCGGTGCTGGCCAGCAGCAGCGCGGTCTGCACCGCATCCTCGGTATAGCGGCGCGGCAGGTCTGTCCGGTCGGACACCGCAGCGGACAGCGCCGACCGCGCCTCCTGCGCGCCTTGCAATCCCTCTGCCAGCGTGTCGGCAGCGGTTTCCTGCAGCGCCTGCAACAGGGCCAGCTCCTCCATCTGCGTGCGCAACGCGGCAACCTGTGTCTGCAAGGCCGGAGTCACATCGGCCACCAGCATTCCCGACCGCGCCGTCCCGAGCGGGCCATTGGGATGCAACAGCAGCAACGGTGCCGGGGCGTTTCCGATGGACGCCAGCACGCCCAGCAGTTGCGACACCTCGGCCTGCCGCGCATCCAGTTGCGTCTGCAAGGTATCCCGGCGGATCGCCACACGCCGCAGGCCGTCGCGCAGGGCGATCAGGCCGTCCTCATAGGCACGCACGGTCTCGGTCAATGCGGCGACCCGGTCGCTTGCGCCGCCTGCGGCATCCAGTTGCGCCCGCGCCTCCGTCAGCCGCGCAGCCGCCTCGGCAGCCGCATCGCCAGGGCTCTGCGCCGCGACCGGCCCCGCCAGCAGCAACAGGATCGCGACCAGCCGTATCAAGCGATCAGGCTCCGGCCCGTCATTTCTGACGGTTGATCCAGGCCCATCAACTGCAACAGCGTCGGCGCAAGGTCCGCCAGGCGCCCATCGCGGATCGTGGCTCCGGCTGGCCCGCCATACAGAATCACCGGCACGAGGTTCGTCGTGTGAGAGGTGTGCGGCCCCCCGGTTTCGGGATCGACCATCGTTTCGCAATTGCCATGATCGGCGCAGACCAGCATCGCACCGCCTGTCTTCTCCAGCGCCGCCAGCACGCGGCCCAGGCCCCTGTCCACCGCCTCGCAGGCCTTGATCGCCGCATTCAGATCGCCGGTATGACCGACCATATCGGGGTTCGCGTAGTTCGTGACGATCAGGTCGTAGCCCTTCTCGATCGCCGCGACAAAGTCGTCCGTGACCTCGACCGAGGACATCTCGGGTTGCAGGTCATAGGTCGCGACCTTGGGCGACTGCGGCATCTCGCGATCCTCGCCGACCTCGGGCGATTCCTTGCCGCCGTTCAGGAAAAAGGTGACGTGCGGATACTTTTCCGTCTCGGCCAGCCGGAATTGCGTCTTGCCGTGTTTCGCCACCCACTTGCCCAGCGTGTTGCGGATGTCGCGCTTGGGAAACACCGCGTCATACCAGCCTACGTGCCGGTCGGAATATTCGACCATTCCCAGCCGCGCGGCGAGCGGCGGCATGTCGCGCGTGAAACCGTCGAAGGCGGGATTGCCGATCGCCTCAAGCAACTCTCGCGCGCGGTCGGACCGGAAATTGAGGCAGAAGAGACCGTCCGCAGGCCGCATCCCGGCATAGGTGCCGATCACGGTGGCAGGGATGAATTCGTCGGTCTTGCCGTCCGCGTGGGCCTGCGCGATGGCGGCTTGCGGACTGTCGGCCCGTGCGCCTTTGCCATTTACCATTGCGTCGAACGCGGTCTGCACCCGATCCCAGCGGTTGTCGCGGTCCATCGCATAATAGCGTCCCGTCACCGTCACGACCTGTGCCGTCTGCGGCAGTTTTCGCAGCATGTCGGCCATGAACCCGGCTGCAGAGGTCGGAGCCACGTCGCGCCCGTCGGTGATCGCGTGGATCACTACGTCGATCCCCTCGGCCGCCAGCAGCCGTGCGGTTTCCACCAGATGCGCCACATGCCCATGCACGCCACCGTCGGACACCACGCCCATCAGGTGCGCCCGCCCGCCGGTGTCCTTCAACCGGGCCGCGAAGTCGCGGATCGCCTGCTGCGCGGGATAGCTGCCATCCTCGATCGCAAGATCAATCTGGCCAAGATCCATCGCCACGACGCGGCCAGCCCCGATATTCGTGTGACCGACTTCTGAATTGCCCATCTGCCCGCGCGGCAGGCCGACATCGGGGCCGAAGGTGATCAGCGTGGCATGGGGACAGGTCGCCATCAACCGGTCGAAGTTGGGCGTATCCGCCAGCACCGGCGCATTCGCCTCTGCCGTGTCACGCAGCCCCCAACCGTCGAGGATGCAGAGCACGACAGGTTTCGGCACAGGTCGGGTCAGGGGCATGGCGGTTTCCTTCTGAGACACAGTTGACCTAGCGCAAGTCAAGCGGACAGAAAACAACCCCCTGGTTCATCTGGCCAAGTAAACTCAAATCTTCAAACGCGATGATAAGGCGATCCGGCCAGGATCGATGCGCCCCGGTAAAGCTGTTCGGCCAGCATGACGCGGACCAGCATGTGGGGCCAGACCATCTTGCCGAAGGACAGCGCGGCGTCCGCACGGTCGCGCAAGGCAGGGTCGATCCCGTCCGCGCCACCGATGACAAAGGCCACGTCCTGACGCCCCTGATCGCGCCAGTCCCCAAGTTGGGTCGCGAAGTCGGGCGATGACATGACCTTGCCGCGTTCGTCCAGCACGCAAAGAAGTGCGCCATCGGGGATGACCCTGGACAGCAGCGCGGCCTCACCGGCCATGCCACCGCCTTTCTTGTCCTCGACCTCGATCACCTCTGCGGGGCCGAGCGCAAGAGCACGGCCCGTCCGGTCGAAACGGGTCAGGTAGTCGGTGATCAACGCGGATTCGGGGCCGCCACGCAGACGGCCCACCGCGCAGATGCGCAGGCGCATCAGGGGGCCTTGGACGGGTCCACGGCCAGAAAATCCTGCGAACCGGGGGTCCACATCTTTTCCAACTGGTAGAATTCGCGCACTTCCGGCCGGAACAGGTGGACGATGACATCGCCCGTGTCGATCAGGACCCAGTCGCCCGTGTCCTTGCCTTCGGTATTGCAGACCAGTCCGTAATCCTGCTTCAGCTTGTCGGCCAGATGTTCGGCCATGGCCGAGACCTGTCGCGTGGAACGCCCGGACCCGATGACCATCCAGTCGCCCATCTCGGACTTGCCGCGGAGGTTGATCTTCACCACCTCCTCGGCCTTGTCGTCGTCCAGTGATGTCAGGATCGCATCAAGCAGCTGGTCGCTGTCGTAGGTCGCCCGCGCCGTCACGGCTTGGGCCCCTGGGGTGGCAGCGGATGCTGCCGAGGTGGAAAGAGACAGTGCATCGTCCTCCGATGAAAAGCACCGGCTGGATCGGCCCCGGTGCAAGGCCTGATCCGAAGCTATGACGGATCGTGTGTCATTTCAATGACCGAAGGCCGCGCGCTATTCGCTTGGCGCGGGCGTGTCAACCGCCGAAGTCGGGGCTGGCGTGTCGAATGCACCCACAGCGAGGCCGTAGATCAGCCAGCGTCCATTTTGGTTCACGAATTCCAGATCGAAGGTGATCGACCGCGGTTGCAGCGGAAAGTGACCTGACAGGCGCATGATGCTGCGGTCTAGCGACAGGGCAGTGGTGCTCAGCACAGGCTCTACCGACAGGACGGGCAGCAGGTCCAGCCGTTCGGCGCGGACGCGCTGCAACAGGACCGCGAGGTCGGTCGCCGTGTTCGCATCGTGGAAGGTGTCAGAGGCATAGTCGCGCAGGGTCGTGTAATTGCCCGTCAGGTTGGCATGATTGACCGCCAGCAGGGCGTCGCGGATCAGGGCGGTCGCAAAGCTTTCCTCGATCTGCGGGGTTTGCTGGGCAGACGCGGGGGCAGGCATGCATGCGGCGACCGCCGTGGCAAGAAGCCACGGCGTTACGCGACTTTTCAGGGTGGAAAGGCTTACCACGCGTAGCTGACACCGACGCGGCCGCCGACCTTCTGCCGGTCGAAGCCGTAGGTGACGCCGGCGTCGATCTGCGTGTTCGCTTTGACGCGGTAGGCACCGGACATGGCGAAGGCGGTGGAACCGTCGAAGGCACCCAGTCCGCCCGATACCGCATACTGGCGGTCGGCGGGAACATAGGGCACCTCGAGCGCCATCGCCATCGCGATACCCTCGCGGTTGTCGGCGATGTCATTCGTATTGCTTTGGATCTGTGCGCCTTGCGAAGCGATCGCATTGCCTTGCGACGCCAGCGTCTGGCCAAGGCTGGCAAAGGCGGTGACGTCCACATCGTTGACGGCAAGGTTGCCGGCGGCGTCCGAGGTGACGAGCCGCACCGGGCCGGACTGCGCCGCACGGCTTTCGGCCGAGGCGACTCCGCCCAGCGTGTAGGTGCTGGCGTCGGAGCCGATGGCGACCTGATTGTCCCGGGCCGCGACAGCGCCATTCCCGATCGCGATGGCATTCGCCCCGGTCGCCTGGCTCCTGTTGCCGAAGGCCAGCGCGAAGGCACCCGAGGCGGTTGCGGCCTCGCCCACTGCTGTAGACCGCAGGCCGCTGGCGACGGCCAGGTGGCCGAAGGCCTGCGCCCGCTCACCGGTCGCCATTGCACGCCAGCCGATGGCTGTGCTGCCCGCCATCGTCGCCTGTGACTGCCCGCCGACGGCGGTGGACGATGTGCCGGACGCGATAGTCTGAAAGCCGTCGGCCCCGTCACGGTTGCCGCCGATGGCCACGGCATCCGCGCCGCTGGCCAATGACGTGTTGCCGATGGCGATGCCGTTCTCACCGGACGCGGCCGCCTGCCAGCCCAGGGCTGTGGACCCGGGCGTCGTCGCACTGCTTTCACCGCCGATGGCCGTGGTGGAATTGCCGACGGCATTGGCCTGATCGCCCAGCGCCAGAGCGTCGATGCCGTTGGCCGTGGACAGATTGCCGATGGCCGTGGCGTTGTTGCTGATCGCACGGCTGTCTTCGCCGATGGCCAGCGCCAGATCGCCGGTCGCGGTGGACTGGTGGCCGAATGCCTGTGCCTGCGCGCCGACGGCGTTCGATTGCCAGCCGATCGCCGTCGCCCCTGCGCCGTTGGCTACCGCCTCGCCGCCGATGGCGGTGGTGGAGTTGCCGGTCGCTGTCGTCGCCTGCCCACCCTCCGCGTCACTGCCGATGGCGATGGCATCGATGCCGTCTGCCTGCGAGAGGTAGCCCATCGCGATGCTGCCGTCGCCAGTTGCATCCGCGTCCTCACCGACGGCCGTGGTGTATGCGCCGTCCGCATTGGCAAGGTGGCCGAACGCTTGACTGCGTGTGCCGGTCGCGCTGGACTGCCAGCCGATCGCCGTCGTGCCCGCACCGGTCGCGACACTTTCGCCGCCGACTGCGGTGGTGGAGTTCCCCGCAGCCAGCGCGTCGGACCCCAGGGCCAGCGCATCGACGCCGGATGCCTGCGCCCCGAGAGCATCCGTATCGCCGCCGTCACCGCCGATAGCGATGGTGCCAAGCGATGAGGCGGGCGTGCCGGGCGTCGCCTCTGGCGTGGCGGCGCCGCTGCCGATGGCGACGGAATTCTCACCCGTCGCCGTGCCACCGCCGGCATCGTAGGCCTGGGCAAACGCCCCTTGCGACAGGCTGATGAGTGCGAGAGTGGCGACGGTCGTCATAAGCGTCGCAGACGCGGTTGAACCACGGTAGATCATGATGGAAACCCCTTAAGCGGTACAAAAAGCAAACATTTTACGGAGGAAATGATAACGTGACGGAGCAAGGGAGCAACGCGGGATTGACCTTGGGTCATCACTTTTCCGTCAGGTTCGTCTGCCCCTCCTGCCGTTCGGTGCGCAAGGAAGACCCCTGCAGGATTTTCACCTCGCGCTGCGGGAAGGGAATCGAGATGCCGTTCGCCGCGAACGCGTCCCAGAGCGCAAGGAACACATTTCCCCGGATGTTTGTCAGGCCGCCGGTCGGATCGGAAATCCAGAAGCGCAGGATGTAATCGATCGAACTGTCACCAAAGCCGGTGATGTGGCAGACAGCGGGCTTGGTTTCCAGCACGCGCGGCACCGCCATCGCGGCCTCTACCGCGATCCTGCGGACGTCATGGGGATTGTCCTCGTATGCGGTGCCGAAATGGATGTCGAGCCGGACGAAATCATTCTGATGCGACCAGTTTACCACCTGCCCGGTGATCAGATCCTCGTTCGGGATCAGATATTCCTTGCCGTCGCGCGTGGTGATCGACACGTAACGCGCGCCCAGCGAGGTGATCCAGCCGAAGGTTTCGCCAAGGCTGATGACGTCGCCGGGCTTGATCGACTTGTCCAGCAGCAGGATCACGCCGGACACCAGGTTCGAGACGACCTTTTGCAGACCGAAGCCGAGGCCGACGCCGATGGCACCCGAAAGGACGGCTAGCCCGGTCAGGTCGATCCCGATGGTCTTGAGACCGATATAGAAGGCCAGACCATAGCACAGCAGTTGCATCGCCTTGACGGCCAGCACCTGCATCGACGGACTGATATCCGCATTGCCGGTGATCCGGCTGCCCGCCGTCCGCGACAGCAGCCGCGCGGCGAACCACAGGACGCCGAGGATCAGCACGGCCTTCACGATCAGCAACAGCGAAATCCGCACGTCCCCGAAGGCGAAGCCGATGTTGTCGAGCAGTTCGGAAAATGCCTCGGTCAGCCCAAGGATGCTGAGCGTGACCCAGGTCCAGGCCCCGTACCGCACGATCTTGCGCAGCAGCGGATTGGCGATCAGGCGCGTCGTCAGCGCCACGATCAGCCAGGCGGTGGCCAGTTTGGCAATGATCGCGAGGTGATAGGACCGGCTGTCCCACGTGACCTCTCGCATTGCGAAGATGACGATCCAGATCAGCCCGACGAACAGAATGCCATGCAGTCGCTTGTGCAGCACGACGAGCCAGCGGATGCGCCACATCGGCCAGCCTTCGCGCGCACGCATCCAGGCATGCAGGCGTGGTGCGAGGAGCATCGTCAGAAGATGGGCCACCACGAAGACGCCAAGCGCGATCAACACCTGATAGCCGACCCAGGGCCGCCACAGCGTCATGATGTAGGGTTCCAGATTGTCTGCAATCGCCTGCCAGATGCCGACCACGTCGCCCAGCGGCGCGTCCGGGGCGTTGATCAGGTCGTCGTGCAAAGCCATGCCATCGATCCTTTGTTGGCCGTCAGGGTGCCACGAGCGGACCTTCACCGGCAACCGCTTCTAACCCGCCCGGCGGGTCAAAGGTTTCCAGGCGCGGTGCCGGATCGCCCTGTTCCGAGACGGATTGTCTTGCGGCAAAGGGCACGTCGGTATATCTGACCGCCCATGACACCGGTTTTCGACATGGATGATCGCGCGCGGCTGCCTTGGCGGTTCTTTGGCGCGACCTGCACGATCCTCGCCCATCTATGATGCGCGCGGCGCGCCCGCGCCCGCATCACGCCTGCCATCAACGCATTTTCAGCACGGGAGCGGACCAATGTCCCCCAAAACGCTTTATGACAAGATCTGGGATGCCCATGTCGCCCACGAGGCCGACGACGGCACCTGCCTTCTGTATATCGACCGCCATCTCGTCCATGAGGTGACAAGCCCGCAAGCCTTCGAAGGGCTGCGCATGACCGGCCGCACCGTCCACGCCCCGGACAAGACCATCGCGGTGCCGGATCACAACGTGCCGACCACGCTGGACCGCGCCAACGCCGCAACCATGACCGAGGACAGCCGCATCCAGGTCGAGGCGCTGGACACCAACGCCAAGGAATTCGGCATCCATTACTATCCGGTGTCCGACGTGCGTCAGGGTATCGTCCACATTGTCGGCCCCGAACAGGGTTGGACCCTGCCCGGCATGACCGTCGTGTGCGGCGACAGCCACACGGCGACGCACGGTGCATTTGGCGCGCTGGCGCACGGCATCGGCACGAGCGAGGTGGAGCATGTGCTGGCCACCCAGACCCTGATCCAGAAGAAGTCCAAGAACATGAAGGTCGAGATCACGGGCAAGCTGCGCCCCGGTGTCACGGCCAAGGACATCACCCTGTCCGTCATCGGCGCGACCGGCACCGCCGGCGGCACCGGTTATGTCATCGAATACTGCGGCGAGGCGATCCGCGATCTCTCGATGGAAGGGCGCATGACCGTCTGCAACATGGCGATCGAAGGCGGCGCGCGCGCCGGCCTGATCGCACCGGACGAAAAGACCTTTGCCTATTGCAACGGTCGCCCCCACGCACCCAAGGGTGCCCAGTGGGAAGCGGCGCTGACCTGGTGGAAGACGCTGTTTTCCGACGAGGACGCGCATTGGGACAAGGTCCTGACGCTGAAAGGCGAAGATATCGCCCCTGTCGTGACCTGGGGCACCTCACCCGAGGACGTCCTGCCGATCACCGCAAAGGTGCCTGCGGCCGAGGACTTCAAGGGCGGCAAGGTCGATGCGGCCCGCCGCAGCCTGGAATACATGGGCCTGACCGCCGGCACGCCCCTGTCCGAGGTCAAGATCGACACGGTCTTTATCGGGTCCTGCACGAATGGCCGGATCGAGGATCTGCGCGCTGCCGCCGCGATCCTGAAGGGCAAGAAGATCGCCGTCAGCCGCGCGATGGTCGTCCCCGGTTCGGGGCTGGTTCGCGCGCAGGCGGAGGAAGAAGGTCTGGCGCAGATCTTCATCGACGCCGGTTTCGAATGGCGCATGGCGGGCTGTTCCATGTGCCTTGCCATGAACCCCGACCAGCTTGCCCCCGGCGAACGCTGTGCGGCCACCAGCAACCGCAACTTCGAAGGCCGTCAGGGCCGCGGCGGTCGCACCCACCTGATGAGCCCCGCGATGGCCGCCGCCGCCGCGATCACCGGCCACCTGACCGACGTGCGGGAGATGATGTAATGGACAAGTTCGACAAGCTTAGCGGCATCGCCGCTCCCCTGCCCTTGATCAATATCGACACCGACATGATCATTCCCAAGCAGTTCCTGAAGACCATCAAGCGGTCGGGACTGGGCGTGAACCTGTTCGACGAGATGCGCTATGACGACGACCGCAACGAAATTCCGACCTTCGTGCTGAACAAGCCGCAGTATCGCAATGCGGAAATCTTGGTCGCGGGCGACAACTTCGGGTGCGGGTCGTCGCGGGAACACGCGCCCTGGGCGATCAAGGATTTCGGCATCCGCTGCGTCATCGCGCCCAGCTATGCCGACATCTTCTACAGCAACTGCTTCAAGAACGGCATCCTGCCGATCGCCCTGCCGCAGGACCAGGTCGACGTGCTGATGAAGGACGCCGAGAAAGGGTCCAACGCCCGGATCGAGATCGATTTGGAGGCGCAGACCATCACTTCATCGGACGGCGAAGTGTTTCACTTCGAGGTCGACAGCTTCAAGAAGCATTGCCTGATGAACGGCCTCGACGACATCGGGTTGACGCTGGAAAAGGCCGGATCGATCAAGTCGTTCGAGGAACAGGCCACCACGGCGCGCCCTTGGGTCTAGGACGACCGCCAGAGATTCGATTACCAGCATATGGGGCCAGGGCGATCTGGCCCCATATTTTGTGTCCACTTCATCGCTGCCCCAACCTTGCCGTAAAACGGCTACAGTCGCGCACCGCCTGTGTCGCAAATATGCCCCGGATATTAAATGTAGTTTAAGTGGTTGTTGCGGGCGATTCCTAATCAGGGCAAAATCATGGCGATAAAGAGGCGAACTGCGTCACAATCGCAGGGCGAAGGCGGGACACAGCGACGGCATTCGATCGTCGCGGCCTGGGCAGAGGGTATCATGGCGGCAATTTCGACCTTCCCGGCTGCGGGACTGCGCGCCCTTTGCGTCATCATGCTGATCGCTGTACCATCCATCCTGCTGCCCGAGCAAAGTCAGGACGGCGCGCAGATCGTGGCTCTTGTCGCGATTTCCGCGGCAATCTTCACCTTTGTGGAATACTCTGTCGCCAGCCCCAGCTTTATCGAGTTTCGCAGCGCCCCACCGTTCAACCGACTGCGATTCATTGCCCTGTTCGCCACCGTGCTGGCCCTGTCCCTGATCATGCGCGGCAACGAGGCACCGTCGACCCTGACCCAATTGATGCGCCTCGCGGGAGAGCGGGTCGGAGGGTCGCTGGATTTTCCGTTCTCGCCCGTGCGTCTGATGGCCCTCATGTTGCCAGAGGACACCAGCCCCAAGGCGGTCTACCTCGTCTCGATCTGCGCCGGACTGGCCTATCTCGTGTCGCTTCTGTCGATCGCGGCCTTTGGAGTGCTGCTCCGGTTCCATCATTGGCCAAGACGCACCGGCGCGTTCAATGTCTGGGTCAACCTGCCGATGTTCGACCCGACAGCTGGCGGCGACGTGGTCGACCGGCTGAACCGTGACTGCCAAGTGAACCTGATCCTTGGCTTTCTGCTGCCCTTCGTGTTTCCTGCAATCGGCAAGATGGTGTCGGTCTTCGTCTCGCCGATCACCGTGAATGACCCGCAAACCCTGATCTGGATGGTTGCCGCATGGGCCTTTCTTCCGGCAAGTCTGTTGATGCGCGGAATCGCCCTGTCGCGGGTGGCGCAGATGATCCACGTCCAGCGCAAGCGCGAATACGCCCGCGCCGCTGCCGAGGGCTTGCTGCCGGTCTGATCCTTTGGGCGCTGGCGGGTGCCGCGAGTGCCGAAAACCTGCGCATCGCCACCTTCGCGGCACCACTTGGCCGTGACGGGCCCGGCCTGATGTTGCGCGATCTGGGGCGAGACGATCCGCAGATCGACGCGGTTGCGGCCATCGTGGCGCAGATCGCGCCGGATATCCTGCTGCTGACCGATGTCGATTATGACCGCGGCGGGGTCGCTCTGCGCGCGCTGGCGGATCGCTTGGGGTTTGAACACAGCTTTGCGTTGTTGCCCAACAGCGGCATGGCGACCGGGTTTGATCTTGACGGGAACCAGCGCCTGGGCGAGGCGCGGGATGCGCACGGGTTCGGCATGTTCAGCGGTGACAGCGGCATGGGCCTGCTGTCGCGCTGGCCCATCGACGACAGCGGCGTGCGCGACCTGTCGGATCTGCTGTGGCGCGACGTGCCGGGGGCGACCTTGCCGAAAGGTGCGCCGTGGACGGACGACATCGCCGCGATCCAGCGATTATCCACAACCGGACACTGGATCGTCCCCGTGCTGGCCCCCGGTGGAGTCATCGATGTCATGGCCTTTTCCGCGACGCCGCCCGTATTCGACGGGCCAGAGGATCGCAACGGCCTGCGCAACCGGGATGAGCTGCGGTTGTGGACGCAGGTGATGGACGGGACGTTCGGACCAGTGCCGCGCACCTTCATCATCGCAGGGAACGCGAACCTCGACCCTGACGACGGGGATGGTCTGCGCGCAGCGATGCAAAGCTTTTTGAACGATGCACGCCTGACTGACCCGCAGCCCCGCAGCGCGGGGGGTGCGGCGGCCGCAGACTCCGATCAGACGGGCGACCCTGCGCGCGACACGGCGGATTGGCCTGAAGGCGAGCCAGGCAATCTGCGTGTCGATTACGTCCTGCCCGCTGCCGCCTGGACGGTGACGGACAGTGGCGTCTATTGGCCCGCACCGGACGATCCAGATGCTGCACTGGCCGAGGCTGCCGGACCACATCGCCTTGTCTGGGTGGATCTGCGCCGCTGATGCCCGACTTGAAACCGCGGTGCCTTGGCGTTACGCGGTGTCAACCCTTTTGCAGCCAAGGATGCCGCCCATGTCGAACCCTACCCTTCTGATCCTCGCCGGTGACGGTATCGGCCCCGAAGTCATGGCCGAGGTGAAGCGCATCATCACCTGGTATGGCGACAAACGCGACATGCCCTTCGACGTGACCGAGGATCTGGTGGGCGGCTGCGCCTACGACAAGCACGGCACGCCGCTGCATGACGACACGATGGCCAAGGCGCAAGAGGTCGACGCCGTGCTGCTGGGTGCCGTTGGCGGGCCGAAATACGACGATCTGGATTTCAGCGTGAAGCCGGAGCGGGGGCTGCTGCGTCTGCGCAAGGAAATGGACCTGTTCTCCAACCTGCGGCCCGCACAATGTTTCGACGCGCTTGCGGATTTCTCGTCGTTGAAGCGGAACATCGTCGCGGGCCTCGATATCATGATCGTGCGGGAACTGACCTCTGGCGTCTATTTCGGTGAACCGCGCGGCATCCACGTCGAAGGCAACGAGCGGGTCGGCGTGAACACCCAGCGCTATACGGAATCCGAGATCGCACGCGTGGCACGGTCGGCGTTCGAGTTGGCGCGGCGGCGAAGCAACAAGGTCTGTTCGATGGAAAAGGCCAACGTCATGGAATCCGGCGTGTTGTGGCGTCAGGTCGTGACCGAGGTGCACGCAAAGGAATACAGCGACGTCGAGTTGAGCCACATGTATGCCGACAACGGCGCGATGCAGCTGGTGCGCAATCCCAAGCAATTCGACGTCATCGTGACTGACAACCTGTTCGGCGACCTGCTGTCGGACGCCGCAGCGATGCTGACCGGATCGCTGGGGATGCTGCCGTCCGCGTCGCTTGGCCTGCCGATGGCCAACGGACGCCCCAAGGCGTTGTACGAGCCGGTCCACGGATCGGCCCCGGACATCACCGGCCAGGGCAAGGCCAACCCGATCGCCTGCATCCTGAGCTTTGCGATGGCGCTGCGCTATTCCTTCGACGCCGGGGCAGAGGCCGATCGCCTGGAAGCCGCCGTCGAGAAGGTGCTGGCCGATGGCGCACGTACGGCGGATCTGCTGGGACCCGAGGGCGGCTCGCCCATCAGCACCACGGAAATGGGCGATGCGATCCTGGCGGCGCTGGACGCCAGCCTGTAAGACGAAACTCAAAAAACAGGCAGGTCGGCGCTGAGCGGCGTCCTGCATTCACCTTGTCTTGACCCCGAGCCCGTCAGGGTCGACCAAGGACTGCATACCCAACCGACGGACGATCCCATGTCATCCAACGCACGCGGCGCCTTGCTGGCCCTGCTCGCCTTCGGCATCTTTGCCACCCATGATGTTTTCATCAAGGTTCTGGGCAGCAGCTATTCCCCGATCCAGATCGTGTTCTTCTCGGTCCTGTTGTCGTTCCCGCTGGCGACGCTGTCCCTGATGCGGGACGTAACGCCAGGGACGCTGTTGCCGCGCCATCCGTGGTGGATGCTGACGCGCACCGTCGCCGCTGTCGTGACGGGCTTCCGCGCCTTCTATGCCTTCAGCGTGCTGCCGCTGGCGCAGGTCTATGCGATCCTGTTTGCCGCGCCGTTGCTGATCACCATCCTTGCCGTGCCGATCCTGGGCGAAAAGGTGCGGCTACGGCGGGGTATGGCCGTGCTGGTCGGTCTGGCCGGGGTCATGGTCGTCCTGCGGCCCGGCAGCACCACGCTCGAGTTGGGACACGCTGCCGCGCTGCTGGCCGCGGTCGGCGGGTCACTGACCTCGATTATAGTACGCAAGATCGGGGCGGACGAAAGGCCCGTCGTGCTGATGCTTTATCCGATGGTCGGCAACTTTTTGGTGATGGGGGCGCTGCTGGGCACCGTCTATGAACCGATGCCGTTCCAGCACCTTGGCATGCTGGCGGTGATTTCTGTCTTTGCGTTCTTTGCAGGGCTCCTGATCATCTCGGCCTACAAGTCGGGCGAAGCGGTGATCGTCGCACCCATGCAGTATAGCCAGATCCTGTGGGCGACTGCTTACGGGATGCTGTTCTTCGACGAAACGCCGGACGGTGGCACGGTGTTGGGGGCAACGATCATCATCGCGTCGGGTCTTTACATCGTGTTGCGCGAAAGCCGGTCGACAGACAGTGGCACGCCCGTCCTGCGCACCCGTGCGCGGTTCGAGACGGGCACCTTCCTGCGCCCTCGCCCCCGAGAGCTGGACCGTGAGCCGATGCCAGCCGCGCGCCATGCGCCCGAAACCACGCCGTCGGCCAACGCCCGTCCGCATCTGCGGGGTCTGCCGGGGCGTGTGCCGCCCGTGGCCGAACCACGGCGTCACGATAGCGATTAGGCTTGTCAAACCCCGCGTGCGGGGTTACGACGCCGCCACGGTCGGGCAGTAGCGCAGCCTGGTAGCGCACCTGCTTCGGGAGCAGGGGGTCGGAGGTTCGAATCCTCTCTGCCCGACCAGTATCAACCAAATCGCCGGTGATTATGGAACCACCCCAGCGGGGTCGCGTTCGTCCTTCAACATGAAGGAGTATAAATCATGGCCGGCAAGACAAACGAAAGCATGACCGGAGACGGCAAGGCAGTCGATGCCACCAAGCGTCAGAAGGAGCGTCCCGAGGGTGCGGATCACATTCCCCTCAAGGACGACAAGAAGACCGAAGAGAAGTAGATCAAAGGCCGCCCGGTGGGCGGCCTTTTCGCTTAGTGGCTGTCCTTGAAGGCGGCCCTGGCTTCCGGCGACGCCTCGGTCTGGTGGTTCGCCTGCCAGTCGGCATAGGGCATGCCGTAAAAGATTTCGCGCCCTTCGTCCTTTGTCATGTCGATGCCGCGTGCGTTTGCCGCCTCTTGATACCAGCGGGACAGGCAGTTGCGGCAGAACCCCGCCATGTTCATCAGGTCGATGTTCTGCACGTCGGGGCGGTCCTGCATCAGGTGTTGTTGCAGGCGGCGAAAGGCGGCTGCTTCCAGTTCCAGTTTTGTCTGTTCGTCCATGGGAATGTCTCCTTCAAAGGCCGGTGTCGGCCAGAACCTGTGCCAGAATGGGGGCCAGCCGGGCGGCCCAGGCGGCCTGCCCTGCGGGCGTGTCGATCAGATCGTGGCGCACCTCGATCAGCAGGTTGAGGCGGCCGTGTTGCAGGGCGTGGCGGTCGATGCTGTCGCCGGGCAAGTGCCCAGTGTAGGGCTGGTTGTCCCCCGTCGTCCAGCCTTGGGCCCGGCAGGCGGCAATGAACGGCTGCGCCAGACGCGCATCGGCGGCATACAGCACGCCGACCTCCCACGGGCGGGGCAGACGCCCCTTCAGTTGCGGGGTAAAACTGTGGATGGCGCAGATGACCGGATCGCGGCGACTGGCAGCCAGGTCGGCAACCGCGCGGTGGTATGGGCGGTGCAGCAACTGCAAGCGCCGGGTCAGTTCGGCCTCGTCCGCGCGGGCGTTGGCGGGAATGACCGTGCCGTCATACAGCTTCATCAGCAGCGTCGGGTCCTGTTCGCCCCGGTTCGGATCGATCACGAGCCGTGAAAACCGCGAGGCGACAACAGGGCTCTTCAAGGCTTCGCCCAAGCCCTGCGCCACGCCCAGCGCGCCGATGTCATAGGCGATGTGGCGGCCCATCTCGGCGTGCGGCAGGCCGAGGTCGCCGCCGCCGACCCAATCCGGCACGACATTCGTGGCGTGATCGCAGGTGATGAGCCACCGGCCCGGGCGGTCGACGCCGCTGATTTCGTAAGCAGTCTGGGTCATGGAACCTGTCATTCTCTCTTCACCGCATCTAGGCTAGTTGTGACACGAATGGAATTGCGCAATAAGGGCGCCAACAGCGGCGTTACCGCTAACACCGCCTTGTCCACCGCCAGAAGGACCCATCCAATGAAACGCAATCGCCACGTCAAGATCGTCGCCACCCTCGGCCCGGCATCGAACAGCTACGAGATGATCCGCAAGCTGCACGAGGCTGGCGCGGACGTATTCCGCCTGAACATGTCGCACGGCAGCCATGACGAAATCCGCGTGCGTCATGGCATGATCCGGCAGGTGGAAAAGGACCTTGGCAGCCCGATCTGCATCCTTGCCGACCTTCAGGGGCCGAAGCTGCGCGTCGGCGTGTTCAAGAACGGTGAGGAAGAGCTGCCGGTGGGCGCTGCCTTCCGCCTCGACCTGAAGGACGAGGACGGCGACGCAACCCGCGTGAGGCTGCCGCACAAGGAAATCTTTGACGCGCTCGAACCCGGCGCGCATCTGCTGGTCAACGACGGCAAGATCAAGCTGCGGGTCAAGGATTGCGGTGCCGATTTCGCCGATTGCGAGGTCATCGTCGGCGGCACAATCTCGAACCGGAAGGGCGTGAACGTGCCCGACGTGGTGCTGCCGCTGGCCGCCCTGTCGGACAAGGACCGCAAGGACCTTGAATTCGTCTGCGAGCTTGGCGTGGACTGGCTGGCGCTGTCCTTTGTCCAGCGCCCCGCCGACGTGATCGAGGCGCGGGAACTGGCGCGCGGCCGTGCTGCGATCCTGTCCAAGATCGAAAAGCCGAACGCCGTGAAGGTGTTCGACGACATCCTGGCCGTCAGCGACGGCATCATGGTCGCGCGTGGCGATCTGGGCGTCGAACTGCCGGTGCAAAACGTCCCGCCGATCCAGAAGCAGCTTGTGCGCAAGTGCCGCGCGGCAGCCAAACCGGTGATCGTGGCGACCCAGATGCTGGAATCGATGATCGAATCCCCGATGCCGACGCGGGCCGAGGTATCGGACGTCGCGACCGCCATCTATGAAGGCGCAGACGCGATCATGCTGTCGGCAGAATCCGCCGCCGGGTCCTTTCCGATCGAGGCGGTGCAGACGATGGACAACGTCGCGCAAGAGGTCGAGGCCGATCCCACCTACATCGAGATCATCGAGAGCAGCCGGAAGGCCGTGCGCGAATCCGTGGCCGACGGCATCGTTGCCGCCGCGCGCGAGATTGCCGAGACGGCCGACATCAAGGCGATCGTCTGCTTTTCGCAAAGCGGCACCACCGCGCTGCTGGTCGCCCGCGAACGTCCGCGCGTGCCGATCCTGGCCTTGACCAACGAGATCGGCACAGCGCGTAGGCTTTGCCTGACCTGGGGGACAAACTGCGTGTTGACCGGAGCGGTCGACCGGTTCAAGGATGCCGTCATCGCCGCCGTCCGTGCCGCGAAGGCCGAAGGCATGGCGGGCGAGGACGACATGATCGTCGTGACCGCCGGTGTGCCGTTCAACACGCCCGGATCGACCAACATCCTGCGCGTGGCCCCCTGTGCGGAACGATTGATTTACGCATCGGATTCGGAATAGCCTGCCGCAGGGACAACGGCTAAGGGCAACATCATGGACACCGACCTGGTTTTCGTCGTCGGGTTTTTCGTGATCGTCCTTGCCATCCCCGCCATCGTCAGCGCCTTCATGGACGATCGCGTCCCCCGCGCGCCTGCCCTGATCATCCTGATCGGTGCATTGATGATCGCTTATGCGGTGCGCGAACGGCCCATGACGTACAGTCTGGACACCGTGCCGGATGTCATCCTGCGCGTGTTTGCAGACTTCACGCGCTGACGACTTGCCTTCGTCCATGACTGGGCCTATACGGCCCGCTCAACCCGCGCGTCCGGCCAAGATGGCATGCCGAGTCGCGCGTTCACCGCTACCCCAGAGGAGACGGAAATGCCGAAGATGAAGACGAAATCGAGCTGCAAAAAGCGGTTCTCCATGACGGCCTCTGGCCGGATCAAGGCGGGTCAGGCCGGCAAACGCCACGGCATGATCAAGCGCAGCACCAAATTCATTCGTGATGCACGTGGCACAACCCTGCTGTCGAAGGCTGATGAAAAGATCATCAAGCCGATGATGCCCTACGCACGATAAGGAGAATTTGATATGCGCGTTAAAGGTGGAACCGTCACGCACCGTCGGCACAAGAAAGTTCTCGACGCTGCCAAGGGCTATTTCGACCGCCGCTCCAAGACCTTCAAGGTTGCGAAGCAGGCCGTCGACAAGGCGAACCAGTATGCAACCCGCGACCGGCATGTCCGCAAGCGGAACTTCCGCAGCCTGTGGATCCAGCGGATCAACGCAGGTGTGCGTTCCGTGGACGAGGCGATGACCTATTCCCGCTTCATCAACGGCCTGTCGCTGGCCGGCATCGAAGTGGACCGCAAGGTTCTGGCCGATCTGGCCGTGCACGAGCCCGACGCTTTCGCGGCGATCGTGAACAAGGCCAAGGACGCCTTGGCCGCCTGATCGGACACGGAGCGTTTTGCAAAGGCCGCCCTTTGGGGCGGCCTTTGTCGTTCCGGTGTCGCGCCCTTGCGGCGCGGGGGTGGAACGCCTATTCACCACACAACTTTTGACGCTGGCGCGGAGCGGTGTGATGGATGACCTCAAGCAGAAATACCTCGGCCTGATCGCCGCTGCCTCGGACGAGGCCGGAATCGAGGATCTGCGCGTGCAGGCCCTTGGCAAGAAAGGCGAGATTTCGCTGCAGATGCGCGAGCTTGGCAAGATGACGCCCGAGGAGCGCCAGACCGCCGGACCCGCCCTGAATGCGCTGAAGGACGAAATCAACTCTGCCCTGCAGGCCAAGAAGACGGCACTGGGCGATGTGGCACTGGACGCGCGGTTGCGCGACGAATGGCTGGACGTCACGCTGCCATCGCGCGGCCGTCCCATGGGGACGATCCATCCGATCAACCAGGTGACCGAGGAAGTCACCGCGATCTTCGCCGACATGGGATTCAGCGTCGCCGAAGGACCGCAGGTCGAAAGCGACTGGTACAACTTCGACGCGCTCAACATCCCCGGCCACCACCCGGCCCGCGCCGAGATGGACACCTTCTACATGAAGCGGGCGGCAGGCGACGACCGCCCCCCCGCCGTGCTGCGCACCCACACCTCCCCGGTGCAGATCCGCAGCATGGAGGCGAACGGCGCACCCATCCGCGTCATCTGCCCTGGCCGGGTCTACCGTGCCGACTATGACCAGACGCACACGCCGATGTTCAATCAGGTGGAAGGGCTGGCCATCGACAAGTCGATCAGCATGGCGAACCTGAAATGGGTGCTGGAAGAGTTCGTGAAAAGCTATTTCGAGGTCGACAACGTCGACATCCGGTTTCGCGCGTCGCATTTTCCGTTCACCGAACCCTCCGCCGAAGTCGATATCCGGTGTTCGTGGGAAGGCGGCACGCTGAAGGTCGGCGAGGGCGACGACTGGTTGGAGATCCTGGGCTCTGGCATGGTGCATCCCAAGGCGTTGCAGGCCGCCAAGGTCGACCCTTCGCAATGGCAGGGCTTTGCCTTCGGCATGGGCATCGACCGGATCGCGATGCTGAAATACGGCATCCCCGACCTGCGCGCGTTCTTCGATTCCGACCTGCGATGGCTGCGCCACTATGGCTTTTCGGCGCTCAACGTGCCGACGTTAAGGGGTGGGTTGAGTCGCTAGGACATGATTACGCTTGGCAGCCTGTCAGTAT
>NZ_JBMERN010000013.1:0-75125 GCF_049310965.1 Loktanella sp. DJP18
CCTGGGTGCCGGCGGCCGGTATCCTAAGGCGCTGTGGGGCCTGACCGTATTGTAGTGACGCCGCCAGCGTTCGATTAGGATTTGGGCCTCGCGTAACGTGGTGAAGACCTCGCCATTGAGCAGCTCATCCCGGAAACGGGCGTTGAAGCTCTCGCAGTAGCCGTTCTCCCACGGTGAGCCTGGGGTGATGAATGCGGTTTTCGCGCCCACGGCACCGATCCAGGCGCGCATCTTCTTGGCGATAAATTCTGCGCCATTGTCCGACCTTATGTATTCCGGCGGACCGCGGAGGATGAACAGATCCGTCACCTGTCAAGCGACACCCACTTTTACGAGCTAATGTGACACCCAGTGTTATGAGGTTCGGCTCGACGGTAGCGGCTACGGGGTTCGCGCTGACCGCCACGAGTCAGAGCGCGCACCCCGTGGCCGCGGGATCGTCGTGATGGGGTCAGCCTTTCAGGGCCTCTTCGAGATCGCGTAGCCGATAGCTTCGGCCCTTGATGTTGAGGACGTGGGCGCGGTGAAGGAGTCGATCGAGGATGGCAGTCGCCAGCACTTCGTCGCCAGTGAGCGGTTCGGTCCAGTCTCGGATGCTTTTGTTGGTCGTGATGATCATGGCAACACGGCCGTAGCGATAACTGACAAGGCGGAAGAACAGGCTAGCCACATCGCGGTTCATCGGGTTGTAACCCCATTTCGTCAATCAGCAACACCGAACTGGACATGTACTTTTTGCTCTTCAGTCGGGAGGGTGGAATATGTGCGTCGGCCCCCAGCGCAGTCAGTAACTCGTCGAAGCGGTAGTACTGGACCGAGAAACCGATCTGGATCGCGCGGATTCCGAGGCTCACGAGGAGGTGGCTTTTCCCGATTCATGTCGCTCCCGGGCCAGATCCGAATGTCGCTGGACAATGCAAAAAATTATGCCGGTGGAATGCCAGTTTCAGAACGATTTATCCGTTGATCAGGCGCATGTAGCGTGACCTTGGCACATTGTGCTTTCGCAAGACACGGCTTTCCGTACGTACGATCGCGCGATCAAAGGTGTTGCGAACCCGTTGTGTTCTGCTTTTGCTTAGCCGAACGGGGTTTCCAACTGATATGCTAATCGTCAGTGATTCCCCATTGCCATACTCAAAAACTTTTCCGTCCAGTAAGTTCTGAATTTTATCCTCCAACTCAACGGAGGTCTCCAGGTTTTCTTTTCCGGCAACGACAATAAAGACACCGCTTCCAGTATAGGCCATCATGTAGTCATACCTTCTGAAGGTATTGCTGATTGCATCGGCCGTCTGAGTAAGTATGTACAGAAATTCTTCTTCAGACGCACGCGTATAAATCCTTTCGATTGTATCAATTTTGATGCCGACAACCTGCGAACAGACCATATCACCCTCAGGAATTTGATTCATGTAGTTCGCTAAGGCCATGTATCTGATAAGATATTTTATACCATGAATCGAAATTTCATGAGAAAGCGCAAATGAATGTTCATCTGCGTTAGGAAGCTCTCCTCCGTCAATTCCGGTTGCGTGTGCTGCCGTCTCGTTCAGCGTTGTCCATAACTTTTTTGCCATGCGGAGACAGGCCTGGAATACAGTAATATCGAGGGGCTTTTTCACGTAATCCGTAGCGCCCGCACCAAAAGCGCGATTAATGAAATCTCTTTCAGTCCTTGCGTTCAGAATAATGATCGGAATTTTACTGTAAGCAGGAATTTTACGCGCCAAGCTGCAGAGTTCAATTCCATCCATACCCGGCAAGCTGATGTCGAGAAGCAGGCAATCAAAACTGATGTTTTCATTACGCAGCATGTCCAATACTACTTCACCTGAAGCCGCAGTCGAAATCTCCGGAAAATCTGCTTTGGCAGCCATCTCAGACAAAAAATCAAGGACAAATGGATCGTTATCAACAGCAAGAATCTTCATATAGGATTCCTGTATTTTACATACTGTACCATATTGAGGATAACTCTATAGGTTATAGAAGGTCGTGTGAATGATTTGGGCGCGTCGATACAGGGCTATCGCGTTTGAAAATTTGAGCGTGAAGAGCGTGAACTTTTGGGCTCTCTCGCTGCGTTCGTGGTCAGGTTTCGATGATTTTCGACCTCTGCGTGACGAGACAGACCCAAACGCGATTCCCCTGCGCGTCGATAAGCTATCACGCTTATTGTAAATATACGAATAAGTATTCTGATTTTTGCTCTCACACCATGCCATCATCGGGACCGCAGGGACTGCTGTCCAGCACCTTAGGATGCGACGGGAAGCATGGAAACGGCAACCCACTTACTCGGCCACAATTTATCCGCAATTTGGACATATTTTGCTTTTAAGACCTGTTCGGCTGGTAGGAACACGTGGATCATAAGGCGGTACCAGCGAGAGGTATGAGCGCTTCAGTCCACTTGTGGGAATGCGCGCATCTGTCCTTGTTGCTGTCAGTTCATAGAGTGGTTACCACTATATGTGGCATCGAAAGGATGTGCGGTGTGATGTCACCTAAAGTACAGAGACCGGCAGTACGCTTCGGCGCGATCGCTTTTATAATGATGGTTGCGATGGTGAGCGGTTTACTTGCCTCAATCGCGACAGCAGACGAGATAGTGAGATTGGACATGCCTCCAGTTCCCGTCTCGCAAGTTCGCGCGCTAGACGGGTTAACAATCACGCGAGGTCACGCCCAGATCATTCGCTATACGCAAGAGCCGGGAACTGTAATTGTCGGGGATGCGGAGGTCGTGGTCGCGTCGATCGCCGCGTCGGACATCCTTATTTTGACGGGGCTGCAGGTGGGCGTGACGAATGTCATCGTACTGGACGATGACGGCGCTCAGATTGATCAGTTCGTACTGCGCGTCGCCCTGCCAGGAAGTAACGTCATCGTTCGGCGGGCGCTTGAGCGGCAGATTATGCGGTGCAATCCCCTTTGTGCGCCGACTGAAGAGGCGACCACAGCAGTCGAGCCCACTTTACCCGTTCTTGCGCCCCCGGTCGCGGCACAAACGTCTGAAGCCGCCCCGGGGCCCGGTGCCTGAAACAGGCGGGTACGGTCGGAGCTGTTCCCCCCCGTGTCAGGGAAGTTGTCCGCCGCTCCACTTTTCCTCTATCTTACAGGTGGGCGGGATAGGACAATGACTTGGGATATTCACCGGAACGTACGGATGATGTTGAGAAGCCCCTTTTTCCGACTTTTTCAGGTTGGCTTGGGTTTGGGCGGTTTGTCCCGCCAGGCTTCGACCATGCGGGCATAAGAAGCCTCTGAATTGGCGACCAGCTCCATCTCGCGGTGTCGGATCTCCTTTATCCAGTAGTCCCGCCCAGGTCCCGGCTTGTTGCCGTGCTGCTTGGTCGCTCCAGCGCGCAACTCGAGTTTGCGCATCTTCATCGCCACGAAGACCGGTCGGGCCCTGCGATACGGTTCTTCTTTCGCGAGGAGTGTCCAGATCAGCGTAGCGATCTTGCGCGCGGTGGCGACAGCCGCGACGTTAGAGACTGTGCAGAATTTTGTGCCCTGGCGTGGTAACCCCATGATGAGGAGACCCACGTATGAGCATCGACAAAGACCTTCTGGACCGGCTGATGGAAGGCCGTTCGCCCGGCGATCTGTTTGGCAAGACAGGCATACTTTCCGAGTTGACCAAGGCGCTGGCAGAGCGCGCGCTGAGCACGGAACTGGACGTTCACCTGGACGAGGAGCGCACGGACGATGTCCCTGAGGGCCAGAACCAGCCCCCGAACCGGCGCAACGGTCGCAGCCAGAAGACGGTGGAGTAACGCGCGAAAGTTGGTGATGCCCTGAGGGGCGGCATATCAAGGCGGTGTCGAGTCGCCGTCAATTCTCGATTCTTCGCCCAGATCGACAAGGAGGAGGTCGACCCGCTTCTCAGCATCACCACAAAAGCCGCATGATCATGACCTCAGGCCATCTCGTAATTTACACCACCTTGACGGACGTGACCCGGAATTTTGTCACTGCGATCAGCGTTGAACGTGTGCGGTATTTATAGCATCCTCAAGAGAATAAGCCGTGACCAATATCAGCCGAGTGGCGCTCCGTGCAACAAGGCTGTGCTTCAGTATGAATGTAACATATCGCCGTGGAAGCCCAGAGCGGCATCGTGTACCTTAAAAAGGTGCAGGGCATAGACACAGGTAAATAGTTGAGCGCGAAATCAGCAAATCTAGTGAGCTTTGTCATTCCGGTTTACAACGAAGAGGCGGTCTTGCCGGTTTTCTTTGAACGGATGGACGCGCTCTTGGGCGAGTTTGGCGCCGACGTTGAGGTCATCTTGGTCAACGACGGCAGCGTTGATGCGTCGCTGGATCTGTTGCGCGGCAAGTCACAGACCGATCCGCGCTATATCACGCGGGACCTATCACGTAACTTCGGCCACCAGATTGCCATAACCGCCGGGATCGATGCCGCCCGGGGCGATGCGGTGATTATAATGGATGCCGACCTGCAAGACCCGCCTGAGATCGCGCTGGAAATGATTGCAGTCTGGCGCCAAGGTGCGCAGGTTGTGTCGGCCCGCCGCCGCCGGCGCGAAGGCGAGACATTTTTCAAGCGCGCCACGGCCAAGCTCTATTATCAACTCCTGTCGCGGCTCTCGCCCGTGAAGATGCTCGAGGATGTAGGCGATTTCCGCCTGATCGACCGGCAGGTGGTCGACGCGCTGCGGTCGATGAAGGAACACAACCGCTATCTCAGAGGCATGATCTCTTGGGTTGGCTATAAGCATGCCGAGGTGCTTTACGACCGGCACGAGCGCGCGGCAGGCGCGTCGAAATACACCCTGAACAGCATGGCTTTGCTGGCCAGCAACGGGGTCATCGCTTTTTCTGAGGTGCCCTTGCGCATCGCGCTGTGGTTCGGACTTTGCGTTTCAATGGCTTCCTTCGCCGCAGTGATTTGGGTTCTGCTCGGCGTCATTCTTGGGGGCGAGATGGTCTCGGGATGGGCCTCGACCATGATCATGCTGTCGCTTCTGTCAGGCGTGCAGCTTCTGACCATTGGCGTCGTGGGGCTTTACGTGGGACGTATCTATAACGAGGTTAAGGGACGGCCGCTCTATTTTGTGAACGCTGAGATGGATGTCGCGATTCAACCTGCGGTAGAGTTCTTAACCGCGCCGACGGCGCGCCAGACATAAGCGGGAGTGGCAATGCAGGTTGTCTTGTTGTGCGGCGGGGTGGGGTCGCGGTTTCCTGAGGAGACCGAAGTGCGCCCGAAGCCGATGATCGAGATCGGGCACAAACCGATCCTGTGGCATATCATGCAGATATATAGTCATTTCGGCCATGACCGGTTCGTGCTCTGCACCGGCTACAAGGGCGACGTAATTAAGAAATACTTCCTCAACTATCGACACTTTAGCCAGGATATCGAGGTCGATCTCGCCAAGGGCCAGGTCCGCACCATTGGCGAGACCGTCACCGCGCCCCCCTGGTCGGTGCGTATCCAAGACACCGGCGTCCACACTATGACCGGCGCACGGCTGAAACGGGCGATGCGCTATGTTGATGACGACATCTTCCTCGCCACCTATGGTGACGGGGTAGCCAACGTGGATATCCTTCGACTGGTCGAAAAGCACAAGGAATCGGGAAAGCTGGCCACTGTAACCGCCGTGCGCCCCTCGTCACGCTTTGGCGAACTGGGGCTTGAGGGCGATCTGGTGACCTCGTTCCAGGAAAAGCCGCAGACCGGTCAGGGCTGGATTAACGGTGGCTTCTTCGTCTTCTCGAAATCCATCTTCGAGTCGCTACCCGACGACCCCTCGATTACCCTCGAGGAGGGTATATTACAGGATCTCAGCCGTAGCCGCCAGCTGGGCGTTTACGTGCATGACGGTTTCTGGCAATGTATGGACACGTTGCGCGAAAAGGCATTGCTTGAAAGCTACTGGAAAGCGGGCAATGCCCCGTGGAAGCTGTGGTGATGAGGTCTGGTGATTGGCAGGGTCGGCGGGTCTTTTTGACTGGCCATACCGGTTTCATGGGTGGGTGGCTGACGACCTATCTGATGATCCGCGGGGCCGAGGTACATGGCTTTGCGCTCACGCCCCCCACAGATCCATCCTTCTTCGACGTCACAGGGCTGGGCGCGCGCATGGCCTCTTCGACTATCGGCGACGTGCGTGACTTAGACAGCCTGACCCGTGCGATGCGCGCCGCCGCGCCAGAGGTGATCTGTCATCTCGCCGCGCAACCGCTGGTCCTACCCGCCTTTGAGGATCCGAAAACCACGTTCGAAATCAACGTTATGGGGACGCTCAACCTGATGCAAGCAGCCCGTGAACAAGAGGGGCTGGCTGCAATGCTGCTGGTGACCACTGACAAGGTTTATTTCAACCAGAACTGGCACTGGCCTTACCGCGAGAACGAACCCTTGGGCGGCCGCGAGCCCTACAGTGCCAGCAAGGTGGCTAGCGAGATGGTAATCTCGGCATATGCCAATAGCTATTTAGACGGTGTCGGCATTGCAGCACTGCGTGTAGGCAACATCATCGGCGGCGGCGATTGGGCGCGCCACCGGCTGATCCCCGACGCCGTGCGCTGCTTTTCAAACGGCGCACCGCTGGTCCTGCGCCACCCGCATGCTACCCGGCCGTGGCAGCACGTGCTCGACCCTCTGCCGGGGTATCTGGCATTGGCCGAGGCGCTCTTGCACGATCCATCTGGGTTCTCAGGTGGATGGAATCTTGGCCCGATCCAGCGGGATTGCCAGCCCGTGGACAGGGTGGCATACCTGATGACAGAGGCTTGGGGCGGGAGTGCCTGCGTTGCTGAAACTGGCGCCTCCGATATCTACGAAGAAACATTCCTGTCACTTGACAGCTCGAAGGCCACTCAACGGCTGGGGTGGGCGCCGCGTTGGAACTTGGAGACCGCCATCGCGCGGTCGGTCGAATGGTATCAGGCCGCCGCCGCAGGGCAGGACATGGCCGCACTCACGCAGGCCCAGATCGACGCCTTCGACAAGGCAGGGTAGGGGAACAGGATGCGACACACGTGCCGCTTCTGCACCGAACCGCTGACCGAGGTCGTGGCCGATCTGGGCTTATCGCCAGTCTCGAACCACTTTCGCTCGGCCGAAGCCGTGCGGCATGATGGGCGGCCGTTCTTTCCGCTGGTGGTAATGGTCTGCACATCGTGCTGGCTGGTACAACTGACCAAGGTGAAAACACCGCCGCACTTCCACGACGACTACGTATATTTCTCCAGCTTCTCCTCCTCGTGGCTGCGCCATTCGGAAGTCTATGCAAAAGCGATGATCAAGCGACTGGGTCTCGGGGAGGATAGCCTCGTGGTCGAACTTGCTAGCAATGACGGCTACCTTCTGCAATACTTCAAGGCTGCTGGTGTGCCCGTGATGGGGGTGGAACCCTCATGCAACGTGGCCGAACAAGCCAAGATGACCCACGGCATCGATAGCATCGTGGAGTTCTTTAGCGATGCGCTGGCCCGTAAGATGGCTGCTGATGGCCGGATGGCCGACCTGATCGTGGGCAACAACGTACTGGCCCATGTACCCGATATCGGCGATTTCGTCTCGGGCCTGCGGCACATCCTGAAATCCGAAGGCACCGTGACATTCGAGTTTCCGCACCTACTGAGGATGCTCGAAGAGGGACAGTTCGACACCATTTACCACGAGCATTTCAGCTATCTGTCGCTCCTGGCTGTGGAAAAGGTCGCCACCGCTTATGGGTTGGAGGTGTATGGCATCGAAGAACAGGGCACGCATGGCGGATCACTGCGGATCTACCTACGCCACAAGGATGCTGACGTCTCGGACATAGGGCTGGCCGAGGGGCTAGCCAAGGTGCGCGCCGACGAGGCTGCCGCAGGTCTCGACACGCTCTCACCCTACCGTGTGTTCCGCGCGCTTCCCGCGACTCGCAAGATGGCGTTGATGGAGTTCCTGATCGACGTCCGCCGCGCGGGCAAGACAGTGGTAGGCTATGGCGCGCCCGCTAAGGGCAACACGTTACTGAATTATTGCGAGATTGGGCCGGAGCTTTTGCCATTCACCACCGATCTCAACCCCGCCAAGCAGGGTAAGTACCTGCCCGGCGTCAACATTCCCGTCATGGCACCAGATGAGATCGACCGTGTGAAGCCCGACTACGTGCTGATCCTGCCCTGGAACCTGCGCGAAGAGATTGCCGAACAATTGGCCCATATCCGCGATTGGGGTGGGCTGTTCGTGGTCGCTATGCCCACGCTCGAGGTGTTTTGATGGAGTTCTTGCCCACCTCTCTGCCCGGTGTGACAATTATCCGCCCAAAACTAATGCGTGACGCGCGAGGACTCTTCGCGCGAACCTATTGCGCAGAGGCCTTCAGGAAGGCCGGGCTCGATCTGACTGTGGAGCAGATGGCACTGTCGCAGAACACGCTGCGCGGCACCCTGCGCGGATTGCACATAATCCCGGAAGCGGTGGGTGAGGTCAAGCTGGTGCGCTGCACCCGTGGTGCAGTTTTTGACGTGGTGGTTGACCTTCGGTTTGGCTCACCCGCTTTCGGGCAATGGATTTCGGTGGAGTTGAACGCGAAGAATTATCAGGCGCTTTACCTTCCCAAGGGGTTGGCGCACGGCTTTCTGACATTGGTCGACGATACCGAGATCGCCTACCAGTTCAGCGAACCGCACCGGCCTGGCATCGAAACCGGTTTGCGCTGGGACGATCCCGACCTCGCCATCAATTGGCCCTTTGCGCCGATCGTCTTGTCGGACCGAGACAGGGGCCTGCCGCTGCTGGCGGAATCAGAGTATGCGCCATGAGCCTGCGTATCCTCATGACCGGAGCGACCGGCTTTGTCGGGCGGGCCATAATCTCGCATCTTGGCGACGCAAACCTGCACATCGTGTCCCGGCGTCCAGTGACAGGCACGGGCCATTGGCACCACGCTGACTTGCGCGATGCCGCGCAGGCCGTGACACTCATCAGAACAGTGCGGCCCGATATCTTGATCCATGCGGCTTGGGAAACCGAACACGGGGCCTTTTGGCATGCCGACAGCAACCGCGATTGGCTGGCCGCAGGCAAGGCGATGTTCGACGCAATGAAACGCATGGGCGGGCAGCGGATCGTGTCCCTAGGCACTTGCGCCGAATACCCGTTCTCCAACCACCCCCTGTCCGAGGACAAGGCCGGTCCCGCGCCTGCCACGGTCTATGGTCAGACCAAGCTAGAGCTTCTTCGCCATCTCCACGGGCTGGGTATCTCTTACGCCTGGCCGCGCATCTTTCACTGCTACGGTGCGGGCGAGGACCCCCGCCGCCTTGTACCGAAAGTAGTCGCCGCGCTCGCGGCGGGCCAGCCTATCGCCTGTTCCTCAGGCACCCAGAAGCGCGACTTCATGGAGGTACGCGATACGGGCCGGACGGTCGCTGCGCTGTCGCTGTCGAATGTAGACGGCGCGATCAACCTCGGCTCAGGTGAGAGCGTGACCATAGGTCAGGTAGCGGGCACGCTTGGTGCCATCGCCGGGCGGCCAGACCTGATCCACCTCGGTGCGCTGCCCGACCGACCCGGCGATCCGCCCGTGCTGGTCCCCGACCTTACCCGCCAGCGCGAAAGCTTACGCTTTTCGCCGAACATCCCGCTGAAAACTGGCCTGCACGACGCCTTCGCCCATTGGTCCCAGTCACTTCAGCCCACCCCATCCTCCTTGACGGAGAAGACATGACAGATCCAAGCTTTGAGGCCGAGCGTCGCAACAACATCGCCCGCATGGCTGCCGACGACGCCTTGACGGCCAAGACGCTCGACTGGCTGGCCCATGCACAGGAGCGCAAGTATTCCTATCAGTTTGACTGGATGGGCCTGCCCCTCATCCAGTACCCGCAGGACGTGGTCGCCATGCAGGAACTGGTCTGGTCGCTGAAGCCCGATCTCGTGATTGAAACCGGCATCGCACGCGGCGGCTCTGCAATTTTCTACGCCTCGCTTCTGGAGATCAACGCCATGTGTGGCGGACCAAGCGATGCGGAAGTCGTAGCGATCGACATCGACATCCGCGCCGATAACCGCGCCGCGATCGCGACGCACCCCATGGCGAAACGCCTAACCATGCTGGAAGGCTCCAGCGTGGACAAGGGCATCGTCGCACAGGTGGCCAAGATGGCCGAAGGCAAATCCTCGGTCCTCGTCTGCCTCGATTCTGATCACACTCACGATCACGTTCTGGATGAACTGAAGGCTTACGCACCCATGGTCACTCCTGGCGGCTATTGCGTGGTCTTTGACACGCTGATCGAGGACCTACCCAAGACCGCCATCGGTGACCGCCCCTGGGGTGTCGGCAACAACCCGATGACGGCGCTCGACGCCTACTTAGCCGAGGACGACCAGTTCGAAATCGACAATGCGCGCCATGAAAAGCTGCAGATTACCGTGGCCCGCCGAGGATTTTTGAAACGCAAGGGATGATGTGAGCAGTTTCAGCGTCCTCGTACCCGTCCTGAACGGCGCCGAGCATATCGGTGACGCACTCAATTCCGTTGCCAATCAGACGCACGGAAACCTGCGCGTGGTGGTCAGCGACAACGCCTCGACCGACGCCACGCTCGAGTTGCTCGATAGTTGGCGTGACCGGCTGGATTTGAAGGTGATCCGGCAGCCTGAAACGCGGCCCATGCAGGAGCATTTCAACGCCATACTCGACCAGGTGCGCACCGATCACTACATGCTTTTATGCCACGACGACTACCTAGCGCAGCCGGATGCAGTGGCGCTGGCGGACCAGGCACTGATTGATCACCCCGACATCCCGGCGGTCTATTGCGACCTGGAATACGTGAACGCCGACAAGCGACGGCTTGCCACCCGCCGCTTTCCGCGCGGGGCACTCTTTGCCGCCGACACCGCCGGACGCGAGACCCTGCGCACAGCGCGCAACATGTTCGGCGTTCCTATTGGTGTACGCCGGTCCGCCTTGGGTGACCTGCGCTATGATCCGCGCTTTCACTACACAATGGATGTGGACTTGTCTTGGGCCATGGCGCGTGGGCAGATGCTAGTCCACATCGCCCAACCTTTGATCGCCAACCGCTACCGCGCGGGCAACACCACTTGGCAATTACTCAACAAGTCCCGCGGCGAGTTTCTCGCACTACACGACAAGTACGGCATACCGCTGAACCCCGTGGAGCACGTGCAGCTCAGCGCACGTATCTGGGCGGTGAACCAGCAGAAAAAGATCTTTGGACTTTTCGGACGGATGTTTGAATGGCTGGGCTGAAGCTGCCCTTTACCGGCCAGCTAGCCCGGTTTGGGGCGGTGGGGCTGGCCAACACCGCGCTCAGCTACGGCTTCTATGTACTGGGGCTGGCTCTGGGGCTGCCCTATTGGGCGGCAAGCCTCGTGGCACTAATCTTCGGGATCATTACCGGGTTCTTCGCCCAAGGCAAACTGGTGTTCTGCGCATCGACACAAAGGCGTTTCCCGTACTTCGTTGCGGTCTGGGCAGTGCTTTACTGCGTAAACGTTTGCCTGATCTTGGTTTTTTCTTGGCTGGGGTTCGACTACTACACTGCGGGTCTGATCGCGCTGATACCCACGGTATTGATGTCCTTCCTGCTAAATCGCGCGGTGGTGTTTCGACCATGAGCGCAGCTCGTCCCAATCGCCTACTAACGGCGCTCGTCCTCGCAGTGGGGTCGGCGCAGTTCGTCCTGATCTTCCGGTTCGAGGTGAACTGGGACGAATTTCTAAACCTTTCGATGCTCTACGAACACCAACGCGGAGAATTGCGCGAGATCCTGCAAACCGCCTTCATCCACCTGTTCCACTGGGTACCGCTCTTGTCCCAGAACGAGGTCACCCAGGTGATCGCCGCGCGCTGCCTTGTGGCGGGGTTCGCGCTGGTCACCTCGCTGGCGATCTGGGCCACCGCGCGGCATCTGACCAACCACGACGGCGGAAAAATCGCCGTCTTTGCCTATTGGAGCGTGAGTTACGTCATGCAGCACGGTCTCGCGTTGCGCACTGATACGCTGGCAGCGGCCCCTATCATGGTCGCGCTCTGGCTGACGGTCACCCGATGGCAAGACATGCGCGCGATTCTGGGCGCCGGCCTGCTTCTGGGGCTGGCGAGCGCGCTGACAATCAAGGCCGTCTTCTTTATGCCCATGCTGTTGATCGTGGCGTTGGTCCAGATGTGGGGCAGGATACCGGTGACCCAAATCCTGTGCTGGGTCCTCCTGGCGGGGCTTGCCGCGACATGTGCGTTTCTGGCAATCATCGGCCTGCACAGCCTGACCTTTAACGGTTTCGACAGCCCGCTGGCGTTTCTCGACCGCACCAAAGACGCAACCCTTCAGGCGCGGGACTACTCCATCTTCCGAAGTTACGCCCTTTATGGTGTCTTTCATAACCCCCTGTTCTTTGTGTTGCTGTTCATCGGGGTCATCCGTGCGCTGGAACAGCTTGCTACTCCTGCCGCGCGTCGCATGGGGCTTGTCAGCCTCGCCCTACTGGTCCCGCTCTTTGTGCCACTGGTCTATCGCGACATGTACCCTTATTTTTATGCACTTCTGTTGCCTCCAGTGGCCGTGGCAACCGCCTATGGGTTGAATACGTTTCAGCGGTTCAGTCATGTCACAGTCGCCGTTCTGGTTGCCTTCTGGGTATGGAACCTTGGCAATGCACTTTACCAGTCAAACGGTCACCAAGCGCGAATCCTCGATGTGGTACACCAAAGCTTCGCGCCGGAAAGCACTTATCTCGACGGGCGATCGATGGTATCGTCCTATGCCAAGAGGGGCCTCTTCATGAGCACATGGGGCATGACCGACTACCGCGCGCAGGGCCGCGCGATTTACACCGACCTCCTGCGCCGTGAGACGCCCGTTTTCCTTCTGGTCAACGCCGCTGCACTGTATTTTGATCGCTTCAATCCGGAAGCGGTCGAGGCGCATCCCCACGGACTTCTAGCCGAGGATTTCACCGTGTTGCATGACAGCTTCGTGCCCTTCTGGGGCCCGATCCGAGTGCCCGGTCGTGTCGTTGATCCCGAAATGGATGCTATTGAGATATTCACGCCCGGCCTTTACGCAAACCGCGGTCCGGGGATTCTTACGATTGACGAGATGACGCTCGATCCGGGGGCCGAGGCGATGCTTGATGCCGGTCATTATCGGGTCAAGACGTTAAACACGTCGACACTGGCGCTTGCCGTTAATCCTCCGACTGAGGCGGCCCCTAAGGGTCCGGTGTTCCACGGCTTCATGTACGCGCCTTTTACCCTGAGTGGGGGGCCTCTAGTCATGCTAAGTTTGAGCAAGACCCGCTTAACACTATTAGGCCCTACCGGATCGAAGCTGCGAAAGTGGCCAGAATTTAGAACATTTGTGAACACTGTTAATCTTGGGCTGCTTCATTGAGCGCCCGGTAGACGCTCATGCGTGAAATCTCCCCCGTCAGACGCACAGCAATAAACCAACAAAGCAGAGCTAATAGCACGCCAGCATAGACGTCAACTGCATAGTGCCAAGCCAAAAGGACAGCCCCGATTGCGATCACTGCTGCAAATCCTGTCAGCAGCCATCCAGCCCATTGGGCTCGGCGGAAGCCATATAGCGCCAGTAAGGTTGCACTAGCCATATGCATACTAGGCATCGCAGAAATTCCTGCTACAGAGCCGTCGTAGGCATAGCCCTGCCAGAGCATGTCCTGCGTCTTAAGACCCGGGTTGAGTATGATCCTGTCGAACTCGGCCAGCGTAGTATTAAGTTGGGTAAAGTCAGTGCCAAAACCGAGTTTCTCAAAATAAACTGGCCCACCTGACGAAAATACAGTGGCCATTATATTTCCACCCAACGCCCAAGTCAGAACAAACGCCACTAGGAGGGTATTGCGCGTCTTCTGCTGATCAGATTCAGTTGTAAAACATGCTAAGAAAACAACGAAGAACATAACAAAGAACCAAGCTTGGTAGGCGGCGTTGACCATACTTACAAGGCGGGGCGTACCAAATACCTGCATCAAGTATTGATACGGTGCCACACCACCATGCAATATCACGTCGAGCCGCGCCAGCGCAGGGTCCCAGCTAAACGGATTCAATTGGGGAATGATCTCCTTAAAATAACTGAAAGACCCGGTAAAAACCGCAAGCATTAACAGGGTCAGACCGCCCTCAATCAGGCGATTACCATCGCCAAAGATACGCCAGAGATCCCGCGCAAACCATCGGATTGGCCGCTTTGGCTGGACCCTCACCGCCATGTAGCAGAACCGCCAGATAAATATTACGATTACAAAACAGGGCAGCAGTAACCCGAAAAGAAGCGAAAGCGCGTTGAAGGTTCCCATTTTGAAGGGCACCTCAGAAATTTGTCCTGCAGCCAAAGTGGCGACAAAATGCAGGCCGATCAACCCGATTAGTACTCGGTTGCGCCACACACCCTGCGACAGATACTGCCAAAGAGAAGGATTAAATTGGCTGATATAGCCAAATGGCTTCTCCGTCATTATTATCTGTACCTTCCCACTACTCGCTGGGGTTACAACATGGCCAGCGCCAGCCTCGCAACAATAATACTCTGATACAAGCAACATGTCACATCCCGGAAGGTAGTACGGCTGTTTTTGAACAGTTCCGGTTTGAGTTTGTGCCAGTCCTTCATCGCTTGCAAGGATGTGGGACTTGAGTACGCACTGGAGTGATGCCCAAAAGTTAGTGACGGCTTGATCAGGCGGCGTTTTGTAATTGCTTGATACCGTCCTTGAAGGCAATACCTTGGATCACTTCGGCAGGGGAATCGCGTTTGGAACTGAAGGCGTGAACGGTCGCTCTTGCCTGTGAGGGCGAGATGGATTCTGAACTGGGGATTGGGTTCACGGAGTCCTCATCATCATGCAGATTTTTCTATCCGCCTTCGACGACGTCCCCGATCCGCGGGCCAGTAACGCCCGCCACGACCTTGGGGAACTGCTTGTCATCGCTTTCGTATCGGTCCTGTGCGGGTCAGCCTCGTGCGCCGAAATGGCCGCCTTTGGTCGCGCAAAAGAGCGCCTTTTCAGAGACTTCCTGAAGTTGAAGCATGCCATCCCTTCGCATGACACCTTCTCTGAGATCTTCCGGGTGATCGACCCAAAGGCACTCGATGCCGCCTTTGGCAAAGTGCTCGCCGATGTCGCAGCTCTTCTCAAGGACGGCGATGTCATCGCCATCGACGGCAAGGCATTACGCGGTGCTCGTGACAAAGGTGAGAGTGCCCGGACGCGCATGATGGTCTCAGCCTATGCCTCGCGGCTGCGCCTCACGCTGGCGACAGTGACCGCCGACCGGGGCACAGAGCTCGACGCGGCCATCGAGGCTCTGGGACTGATTGCGCTCAAGGGCAAGGTGGTGACCGGTGACGCTCTGCACTGCAACCGCCGCACAGTGGCCGCTATCAACGCAGGGGGCGGTGATTGGTGCCTGGCGCTGAAAGGCAATCAGGAGTCCCTTCTGTCAGACGCCCGCGGCTGTTTCAGCAATCTGAAGGATGGCCACCCCGTGGCCAGCTCCGCGGACACGGCCCATGGTCGCAAAGAGACCCGGACCGGCGTGGTCGTATCGGCTAAAGCATTGGGTGAATATCATGAATTTCCCGGTCTCAAAGGGTTCGCCAAGATTGATGCAACCCGAGATACCGGAGGCAAAGTGACCTCCCAGACACGGTATTTTGCCTTATCCTGGATGCCGACACCCGAGGTCTTGCTCGCCACGGTGCGCGACCACTGGGCCATCGAAAACGCTTTGCATTGGCAGCTTGACGTCTCGTTCCGCGAAGACGCCGCACGCAACCGAAAGGACAACGGACCGGGCAACATCGCCGTGCTGCGCCGCCGCGCTCTGGATGTCGTCCGACGCGACACATCCAAAGGCTCTCTCAGCATCAAACTCAAGCGAGCTGGCTGGGACGAGGCATTCTTATGCAGCGTTCTCAATGGGCTGTAAGACGCATGATGCCAAACGCGATTGCCCTGCAAGGTCGTGGCGGGCGTTACTGACGCGCGGATCGGGGACGTCGTCGAAGGCGGATAGAAAATCTTCATGATGAGGAGGACTCCATGAACGCAATCCCAGATTCTTTCGTATCATCTCGCTCAGGCCATATTTGACCCATAATTTGAACAACTTTTGATTCTACGTCTGTCTGAGGCAAACGGTGAAAATGGTGATCCGAGAATTTGAAGTGTAAATAAGGCGATACCCTGCAAGAGCTCTGCAGATTGAAAAAAAAGTCGCCCCAAACCTCGAAGCGGATGTCGACCGCACGTGTTTTAGACTGCCTGACTACCCTCATCATCTGACAACCAGCAAGGAATAAAAGAAGTGAAGCTCATCAATAAGTTTATCCGTGACGAAAACGGTGCCACCGCCATCGAATACGGCCTGATTGCCGGCCTGATTGCAGTTGTGATCATTGTAGCCGTCAGAGCCGTTGGCGCGGATCTGCTTGTCAAATTTAACGCAATCAGCAGTGCTTTGTGACTGCTCCGTAATACGCCAACCTATCCTGATTGGATCGGCCGCAAAAAGTCGGCCGATCCTTCTCTTTAAGGTGTGCCAATGCTCCAGAAATCCAATGGTTTCGGTCGCAGAAGTGGCTCTTTCGACCAAGCATCTCAGCGCGTTCAAGCCGAGCCAGTCAGCAAAGCCACGGTGACGACACCACCCGTCCAACCTAGTCTCGTACAGGTGGCGCCTCTCGTTCTCAAGCGTACCGATGCCGAAACCGAACTGTTTCGCGACATCAAGCAGCAGCTGTTTTCGGCTCTCGTTGATCTCGTTGATCTTCCGGCACTCTCGAAGCTCACACCAGAGGCGGCCCGAGGGGAGATCGAACAGATACTCTCCGAGATTATTGCGGACCGTCAGATCGCTGTGGTCAGCAAGGACCGCGTCCGGATCGTCGCAGAAATTGCCGATCAGGTTCTCGGCTACGGACCATTGCAGCCCCTTCTTGATCGCGACGACATTGCCGACATTATGGTGAATGGGGCCGGCCGGGTTTTTATCGAGGTGGCCGGTAAAACACAGCAAACCGATATCGTCTTCGACAGCAACGAGCAGCTTCTCAACCTGTGCCAGCGCATCGTCAGTGCCGTTGGCCGCCGGGTTGATGAAAGCTCGCCGATCTGCGATGCCCGCTTGCCTGATGGTAGCCGGGTCAACGTCATCGCACCGCCTTTGGCGATTGACGGTCCCACGCTGACGATCAGAAAGTTCAAGCGTGACAAGCTCACGCTCGATAGTCTGGTTCGGTTTGGCTCGATCACGCCCGAAGGTGCAACGATCCTGCGGATCATTGGCCGGGTACGCTGCAACGTTCTAATCTCGGGTGGCACGGGGTCAGGCAAGACGACGTTGCTGAACTGCATGACCGCTGCGATTGACGCCGAGGAACGTATTGTGACCTGCGAGGACTCGGCCGAGCTGCAGTTGCAGCAGCCGCATGTCGTCCGGCTCGAGACCCGGCCCTCCAATCTCGAGGGCGAGGGCGAAGTCACCATGCGTGATCTCGTCAAAAACTGCCTTCGGATGCGGCCAGAGCGGATCATTGTCGGCGAAGTCCGTGGCCCTGAGGCCTTTGATCTGCTTCAGGCGATGAATACGGGTCACGATGGCTCCATGGGCACGCTGCACGCCAACAGCCCGCGGGAGGCGCTTTCGCGGCTTGAGTCGATGATTTCTGTCGGTGGTTTTAACCTGCCTTCCAAGACCGTTCGGGAAATGATGGTGTCCTCGATTGACGTAATCGTGCAGGCGTCGCGGCTTCGGGATGGCCGTCGTGTCATCACACACATCACCGAGGTGATGGGAATGGAAGGTGATGTCATCACGACGCAGGACCTCTTTATTTACGAAATCACCGGAGAGGATGCGAACGGTAATATTTTGGGCCTGCACCGCTCGAACGGCAATGGTCGGCCGCATTTTTGGGAGCGCGCGCGCTACTACGGTGAGGACGTCCGTCTGCTCAACGCCCTGGACGGATCCGAGCCACGTGAACGACGCCGTGACATGGACGACGACCGCACGTCTTTTGGAAAAGGCCAATGAGCCTGATCCATCCTGTTTTCGCACCCTTTGTCATCGCGGGGCTGGTTCTTGTCGCTGTCTCTGCTGGAATTTGGGCCGTTTTTTCCAAACAGGTGGCCGAACGGGATCGCTCTTACCGCAGGCTTCGCCGTTTTGTGACGTCCGCTGCCTCCTCGGGGCAGCAGAGTGAAAGCAGTGAAGACGAAGTGCGGCGCAATTCGAAAGAAATTCTGGCACGCCGGCGGACTGGCCGGGGCATGTCATTACGAGCCACGCTCCAACAAGCGGGACTGCTCTGGCCCGTTTGGGCGGTCCCAATCGTTGTACTCTGCCTTGCTTTACTGCTGGGCGGCGGCAGCCGCCTGATGGGCCTTTCGCCCCTGATGGCCGGTATGTTCGGCCTCACAACGGGCCCCGGTGCATTTCTTATGTTCCTGCGCGTCCGGCGAAATCGTCGCAAGAAGGCCATGGAGAAGGATTTTCCGGCGGCCCTCGATATTATCGTCCGGGGTGTGAAGACCGGGCTACCGCTCAACGATTGCCTGCGCATGGTGTCGCGCGAAATCGCGGATCCTCTTGGCGCTGAATTTGGCCTGATGGTCGAGCAGCAGAGCCATGGTTTGCCAATGGCGGAAGCCGTAGATCGTCTGGCCGATCGGGTCCCGCTCACGGAAGCTGGTTTTTTCGCGATTGTCATAGGTCTGCAAACCAAGACAGGTGGCCGTCTCGCTGAATCCCTCGACAATCTTGTTTCCGTGCTGCGCGCGCGCGTGCAACTGCGGGCAAAAATCCGATCCATGAGCTCGGAGGCGAAAGCGTCGGGCGGCATTATCGGGGCACTCCCTGTGGTCGTCACGCTGCTCGTCTATATTACGAGCCCGGATTATATCGGACTTCTCTTCACGGAGCCGGTTGGAAATGTTGTCTTGGTCGGTTCCGGTCTGTGGATGCTCATCGGCGTGTTCGTGATGCGCAAGATGATCGCATTCGATTACTAGGAGCGGCAAGCATGAACCTCCTCGACATCATTTACAGCGTCCTTGATGACCCGACGCGCCTTGCGCCGGTTGTTGCCGCGGTTTCGGCTGTCGCAACAGTAACGGCGTTGTCCTGGCCATTTCTTGATGCGCAGAGCCGCCGGCATCGGATGGCCCGCGCTACAGGCTCTGAGCGCTATTTGCGTGATCGCGCCACTGAGGCCCGTAACAAGAATCAGGATGAGGTGATCAGCTTACGCCATGCGGCGCCGCGCCGGCTTTATACGGTGATCGTCGAGCGGCTAAATCTGGGGAAGTTGATCCAGAACCCGCAGACCCGGGCCCTGATCCACCAGGCCGGTTATCGTGGTCCTGCCGCTGCCATCAAGGTGACCGCGATGCGGGTGCTGCTTGGTCTTGGGTTTGGGGCGGCTGCAGCGTTTTACGGTACTCTCGTCTTCCAGGTTGCGTTGCAGCTGCATGCGGCCATCATTGCAACTGCCGCTTTTTTTGGCTGGTACTTGCCTATCGTATTGCTGAAAAACCGGCTCCAGAAGCGGCGGACAGAGATTTCGCGGAACTGGCCTGACGCGATGGATCTGCTTCTTATCTGCGTCGAGTCGGGCATGTCGATCGAAGCGGGCTTTCGTAAAGTCGCCGAAGAAATCTCGATCCAGAGCCTTGTGCTCAGTGAAGAGCTTTCACTCACGACGGCCGAGCTTACCTATCTACCAGACCGACATGCAGCCTATCGTCGCCTGGCGGCGAGAACCGATGTCGAGGGTGTTCGGTCGGTTGTCACCAGCCTGATCCAGTCCGAAAAGTACGGCACGCCGGTGGGTCAGGCGCTCCGGGTGCTTGCACAGGAGAGCCGGTCCTTACGGATGGCCGCGGCGGAGAAAAAGGCTGCGGCACTGCCCCCGAAGCTGACAGTCCCGATGGTCCTGTTTTTTCTGCCGGTTCTGTTTGCCGTCATCATGACGCCCGCAATCATTCAGATCATGCGGAGCTGAAGGTGGGATTGCATATGATCATTTTTAAAAAACGCGGCACATGGGGACGCTTCGCTTGTGATACCCGCGGCGCGGTGGCCGTGATGGCGGCCTTGGCTTTTCCAGTGTTGGTCGGGGGAATGGCTCTCGGAACTGAGGCAGGCTACTGGTATTTGAGCCAGCGCAAGCTGCAGCAGGCAAGCGATCTTGCGGCCTACGCAGCTGCGGTACAACTGCGGTCGGGGCGCGGCAGACCTGACATGGTGGCGGCCGCGTCAGATATGGCAGTCGCCAGCAACTTTCGTCTCGGTAATGATACGATGGACCTCAACCACCCGCCGACAAGCGGAAGCCGAACCGCCGATGCGAAGGCCGTTGAAGTCGTCCTCAACCGTCAGCAGGTGCGGTTTTTTACCCTGATCTACGACACCGATCCGGTTGCTATATCGGCACGCGCGGTGGCCGAGATCCGCGGCGGCGGAGATGCCTGCCTGCTTACACTTGATCCTACTACCTCAGGAGCAATCACCGTATCAGGATCATCGGAAATTATCTTTCAGGGTTGTGACGTCGCCACAAACTCGAACGCCCAGGACGCTTTTTTGATGTCAGGCGGCAAAGTCGAACTGACGGCGGGTTGTGTCCATAGTGTCGGCGGCGTCAGCGCTACTTCCGGTCTCACGCAGACTTCTTGTACCGGCGCAAACACGGAGTCGCCGGTTATCCGCGATCCCTATGCAGACCTTGCCGAGCCGCTGAACGTCGGAACCTGTGTCCCAGGCAGTGTGGGAAGCAACAACGCCACAACGACTGTGACCCCCACTGAAACCCATCCTCTTGGCATGCCGCTGCGCCGGTATTGTGCCGGCCTCAACATCAGCGGAAACGTGACCTTCGGAGCAGGTCTTTACATCGTGGACGGTGGGACACTCCAAATAAATGCCTCTACAGACGTATCGGGCAATGGCGTGACGTTTTTTCTGACCAATGGAGCCACGCTGGCCATCAATGGAGGGGCAACCCTCAACCTGTCTGCGCCAGAGTCTGGCCCGCTGGCGGGTTTGCTATTCTACGCCGCGCGCGGCAGTGTCGGAGTAAAGCATTCCATCAATGGTACTGCAGGCTCGACCCTCAACGGTGCGGTTTATTTCCCGACCAGCGATCTGGATTACAGTGGGAACTTCAGCGGAACCTATGGCTGTACGCAGATCGTCACCCGTCGCGTCACATTCACAGGCAACTCCTCTCTCAATGTCGATTGCTCGGCGGCAGGCACGCGACGCATTCCTGTAGCCGAGACGATTGCATTGGTGGAATAGGGAGCCCTGTCATGATCAGCATCTGGATATACGCGACCCTCTTCTTGGGATTTATGGTGCTTGCGGCGCGGAGTGACGCCCGGGATCTGCGGATTTCAAACAGGCTGACACTGACGATGGCTGCAAGTGGCCTGGCAGCCGTTGGGCTGTTGGGTGGTGGTGCAGCCGCTCTGCTTGTCGCAGCCGCTACGGGCGCTGCAACGCTCGCCATCGCCTGGGTTTTGTTCGAGTTTGGCTGGCTGGGCGGTGGGGATGTCAAGCTTGCCGGTGCCGCCGCGATCTGGCTCGGACCGGAAGCAACACTGGCCTTCGTGCTTGCCACAACGGTTTTTGGGGCAGTGCTTGCCGTGCTGCTGCTCGTACTCAGCCGGTGGGACATGATGCTTGAGATGGTGGGGTCCCATTGGCGCACCCGGCTGACGGCCGACACCATCAGCGTTCCCTATGCTCTGGCGATGGCACCTGCGGGTGTTCTGGCAATACTTGCCCGCTTTCCCGACCTGTTCTGAGGAGACCTCGAAATGATGCGCCTTATTGTTGTTCTGATCGCGCTCCTCGCTGGGGGTGGTGCCGGCTGGCTCGCCCTTGAAGCCACCTGGCGGGAGCCGCCCCTGCAAGAGACCATTGCCATAGAAGCGCCGAAGGTCGATGTCCTGACCCCCAGACTTGACCTTATGCGGGGGGCCAAACTCGACAAATCCCTTCTCACTTGGGCGTCCTGGCCCGCCGATCGGGTCTCTCCGGGCATGATCCTGAAGGATGAACAGCCGGAGGCTCTCTCAGACCTGTCAGGAAGTGTTCTGCGTTCCAACCTTTATGCCGGCGAGCCGGTCCGCTCGCAGCATCTTTCTGAAAATGCCGGCGGGTTCATGTCTATGGTCCTGCAGCCAGGAATGCGTGGAATTGGCATCCAGATCAGTGATGACAAGACCGCGGGTGGCTTTGTGCTTCCGAACGACCGTGTTGATGTGCTCCATACCGTCGTACGGGACGTTGATCGCGACGGAGCCGCAACGGGGACCACACGCACAGTTCTAACCAATATTCGGGTTCTTGCGATCGGGCAGGAGAGCTTCGATGAGGGCACTCTGGTCGAAAGCGAGACAGCCGGGGAGGCTCCTGCGACCAGTGATGCCGATCAGTCCACATTGATCGGAACGACGGCAACACTGGAGGTAACGGCAGAGCAGGCGGAAATCTTGATGGCTGCGGCGGCATCGGGTCAGTTGGCCCTTGCCCTGCGTGCGGCTGACGATTTTGGTCTGAGTGGCATCGGTGACCTGGCGATGCTCGAAGGCATGGCACCCGAGACTTTCATAGAGCCCAAACCGGAACAAAGCGCACCTCCTGTTGAAACTGCCGAAGTTGGAGCAAGCCAGCGTGAGATAACAATCATCTCGACGGGAGTTCCGACGACTGTGCGTACAACCACAAGAAGGGTTTCCCCATGAGCAGCGTGCAAGCCATTTATGTGAACCCAAAGGTCGCGCACAAAAATGAAATACAACCTCAGCACAATGAGACTTTTCGCGAGATCGAGACAAGCGACGCAATAACCACTGAAGCCTTTGATACTGAAAACGGCGCGGCGCAGATGCGTCTCATGCTGCCCAGGATCCGCATTGATGCGTTCATCGCATCGAAAGACCTTGCATCGGTCTTTGGCCGGGTTGCCGCAGACCGACGTGCCGCACGTGCAGAAGTGGTGCTTCATCAAGGCGGGTTCAAAGAGGCCATTGACCAGTTTCGCGACCGGTCACCAGCTCATCTCATCGTTATAGAGGATCCGGGATCCGGCAAAGATCTGGAACGTAACATCGAAGCCCTTGCCGATTACTGCCCGTCATCGGCCCGGTTAGTTATTATCGGGTCCCGGAATGACATCGCACTCTACCGCAGGCTGACCCGGATCGGGGTCAGCGATTATCTTGTTCAGCCAATCAGCCCACGTGACCTTCTTGGGTGTATCCTGTCGATTTTTGGGGATACCGATCAGAATGAGCTGGGGACCGTATTGGCCTTCATCGGCGCGCGCGGAGGATCTGGTGCATCTACCGTTGCACATAATGTCGCGGCCTCACTGAGTGGAACATCTGAGGCGACAACGCTGCTGATTGATGCTGACATTTTTGGAACGGCGGCATTGCAGTTCGATTTCAGTACCCCGCAAGGATTTGTGGAGGCGGTAAAAGAAGGTGAAGCGCTTGATTACGAGATGCTCGACCGTCTCGTCCATTGGCGCGACAAGCGCCTGGGTGTGTTGTCCGCACCTCACAGGCCAGATGAGAGCCTGGCACCTGATGCAGGGTCGCTCCGGCATCTTATCGATCAAGCGCGCCGCATGGCTCAGTTCGTCGTTCTGGATTTGCCGCACGGCTGGAATCCCTGGATCGCCGCAGCGCTTGCTTCGTCTGATCGTATTGGTCTTGTCACGACACCGGACCTGCCATCGCTGCGCAATTCCCGCACGTTGCTTGACCTGATTCAGAAGCTGCGTCTGAACGATCGTCCACCCGAAATTATCCTGAACCGGGTTCCGCCACGGGGCAAGCCGCCGGTTTCCCCAGCCGACTACGAGCGTATACTGGGCAGGCAAATGGCCACTACGATCCCGCTCGATCCAGCGGTTCCATCAGCAGAGATGTCAGGCCGCGTCCTGATCGAAGGTGCACCAAATGCGCCTGCGGCAAAGGCTATAGGCACCCTTACAGCGCAGATGATAGGACGCGGCCCTATTGTCGAAGGAAAAAGTACTTCGATGAATGTATTAAGACGGCTCTTGAAGGGAAAGCGGAAATGAGACGCCAGCGTCGCGGTTCATCTTCTGGCACTGCCGGACTCGAATTTGCGATTATCGCTCCCGTTCTCATTCTTGCTGTGCTGTCGACAGCCGATATCGGCCTCGCAATCCATGAATCGTTCGAGGTTGACCAGGCCCTGCGGAACGGCGCTGAAGTGGCCCTAAGTGATCCGGGTGAAAGCCGCGTCGCGGCTATTTTGAGTGCTGTCGATGACACTAGGGGGGAGCAGCTAAGTACAACTTGGGAGGTTAATCGCTATTACGCGTGCTCCGAAACACCCAACACGAAATTGGAAGTTGATTCCCGTAACTGTAGTGGAAAGCGTCCCACCGCCATTTTCTATGAAATAAAAGGTGTGCGTGCCTACCGTGGATTTCTTTTGCCAGCCCGGAATTTAACACGTCTTGCGTCTGTTCAAGTGCGATGAAAGGCCCCCGGCATCTTTTAAAGAGTCAACGCGGTGCTGCTGCGGTGGAATTTGCCCTGATCGGGCTCCCCTTTATTCTCTTGCTGCTGGGTCTCATAGAGTTCGGCCGCGGCCTGTATATTCGCAACGCTCTAGACTCCGCCGCTGATCGGGCGCAGCGGGTCATTATAATCAATCCTTCGGCAAATACAGATACGCTTGAACAGACTATTCGTTCTGCATTCCAGGCGGGACCTTCAGAATCTCTTACCCTCAGCTATGCAGTAGAAACCATTGACGGTGTGAACTACCGACGCGTGTCTCTTGAATACTCCATGCAACTCTTGCTACCCGCCCCACTTGGGCGCACAGTAAATATTGTTTCATCTCGTCGTGTTGCTCTGCCCAGCTGAACAACAGTTTTGAATTTTTGCATTTCAGCAGCCGCTCCCAACGCATTCGGTCTACTTCGGCTTACTTTGACCGTGCCAAAAATCTGGCTCCGACAGTTACTTGTCTGCAAATAGGCAACTTTGCCATCCTCTCACCACATTTTGATCGCAAAATTAATTAGAATTTCAGTCATCACTGTCAAAATGCATTTAAATGGGTCGAAACAAGAGTTCCATGACTGGGTACTTACTTATAAGCATGATCGCGGGCTTTATCGCCTTTCTGATGACCTATGTCGCAGGTGCCAGCTTAGGTCTGATGGTGTTTTCATACGCTTCGGTCGGCGGGATTACCTTTACTTTTTTTGCTATACTCGTCTTTGTCACTGAGATGATCAAGCGGATGGTGAGCGATAAGAACCATGGCGATTACCGAGCTACAGTCGAACAAATCAAGCAGTCAAAGCCCCTTCGGATAGGAAATGGATTATCGCCCGAATCCACACTCAAGATTCTTGCTGTTGACGACGACCCGCTGATACTCGAACTCATTTCGATGATCGCGCCGACAGATGCAGGATTTGATGTTACGTCGGTAATATCAGCGGACGCCGCCCTTAAGTATCTGGCCAAAAAAAACACAAAGATCGACTGTTTTTTACTAGATATAAACATGCCTGGCATGAATGGCATCGAACTGTGTCGCGCGATCCGCGCAATATCGGGCTATGGTCATACACCAGTTATCATGCTATCCGGGGTGCGAGATGCATTTAGTATGGCCGAAGCATTTAAGGCTGGGGCAACAACCTACGTCACTAAGCCTTTCGACGTCGAAGAGTTCATAATGCATCTTCAATTCGTTTACGAAATCAAGCTGTCGCGAACTGCTGATCCGGGCGCGTCTGATGTTCCAGCAACCTTGGCTCAGCACTTGGTACCGGCGCGCAAGTCGTCGTTCACTGCGCCATTACCAGTGCAAAATTTCATGGTCGATATAAACATTGTAGCCGATTATCTTTCGCAACTTCCGCCGAAGATCGCGCAGGAGATTCAGGTTTTTGGGATTTCATTTACACAGTTGAAGTCTCATACAAGAGCGCTTCCGCCGCTACAGATGGAAGCATTTAATTATAATGTCACACTTGCCGCGAAAAATTGCTTTGATGTAGAAGTGTTCCTAATTGCCAATTTTGATAGTGATAGCTTTGTATTAGTTACAACAGGGGTCAATCTCTCTCAGATCCGAGAACTTGAAAAAAATATTGAGCGCAAGTTGGCTCAGCTCAATTCTTTGAACAGTGAGTTAAGCGACTTGTATTTTTTCACCGCGATCGGCGGACCTCTCCAACCGCAACCCTTATTGCCAAATGATGCTGAATCGCGGATCACTCGCTCGGTCCGAATGGCGCAATGCCGGGCAAGAGGTCTCGCTGAAGCCGTTGTCGCTTAGTCTCTCGCCCGGCTCTTTGTACAGAAAGGGTGAGGGATTCATGTCGTGAATCCCGTGTGGTAGCTCGCCCGCATGAGCAAACTGTCATCGGCTACCTACAAAACCACAAACTATGCAGTCCGCACTGAAGCGCTGAAGCGCACGGGTCATTGGTCTGGCCAGATCAGGGGGCGGGCGTCAGTTTTGCAGACCATGACGCCTATCTGGCCTGTGGTGTGATCGATATGCGCAAGGGGGATCGGGGGGTTGGACCTATAGTTCATACCCATCGTCGATCCCCCTACTCAGCTCGCGTTCCAGTTCCAGCGCCTGCACCCGTTGTTCCTTGATCTCGTTAGCACGTGCGTTGGCCGGATCTGCGATGTCACCAAAATCACAGCCAAAGCGATCAGCGGCGGCTTCGACCTGCGAGATCAGCGCCTTTTGCCGCGCGTCGCTCAGATCCCCGTCTTCGATCTCACGACTGTCCTGCCAGGCGCGGGCGATCTGTTCGATGAACTGTGCCCGCTCGGCCTCCAGCACCGCCAACCGCTCCACCTCACGCGCCTGCGACCTCTCCTCCGCCAAGGCCCGCTGTCGCTCTGCCTCCTTCCCCTGATAGGCCCGGCTGAAACTGGCGGCGAAGTCCCTGGCCCCTGCCCCGGTAAAAAGCGCCCGCGCCGCTTCAGTAGCTGCAGACAACCGACTGACGTCCGCCTCGCGCGCCGCGGTGTAGATATCGCGGGCCTGCACCATGCGCTCCAGCAGATCGGCCATGAGACTGCGCTGCTGACGGACCCCGTGCACCTGCGCCCCGCGCTGGGTGACGGGGGTATAGTCCGTGCCGTCGATCTCAGCCACGCGCCGCGCCTTGCGCTCCATGGCGTTGGCGGCTGGTCCCAGCTTGATCTCGGGATCGCGGTCCAGCGTCATGGCGACCAGCTCCTCGCCGCGATCCAGCGCAGCCTCGCGCTGGTCCTCCAATGAGCGGTGATCAACCCGCGCCTCCAGCCCGGCCAGCTCAAGGGCATGGTTCTGCATCTGCGCCCAGAGGCCGCGCATGTCCTCGATCTCGGCCCCGCCGGTCTTGGCCGCGTCCAGGATGCGGGTCTTGTCGGTCAGACCGTCGGCTGACAGCACACGGGTCGTGGTCAGGATGTGGGCGTGATGGTTGCGCTGATCGCCCTCGCGGTGCGGGGCATGCAGGGCAACATCCGCGGCGATGCCGTAGCGGTCGACCAGCGCCTGGGCGAAGTCCCGCGCCAGGGCGGCCCGGCCTTCCACCGAGAGCTCTGACGGCAGGGCCAGCTCCCACTCGCGGGCGGTGACGGAGTTCTTGCGGGTCTCGCGCGCCTCGGCCGCGTTCCACAGACCGGCGCGATCGGAGGCCCATTCGGGGGCGCCGGTAGGCACGAGGATGAAAGCATCCTCGATACCCTGCTTGCGGGTATAATCATGCACCCGGCCCTCCCGCTCGCAGGACAGGCACTCGCCCGCCCGGTAGGCCGCAGCGGCCGTCGCCGTACGCCCAACGCTGCGCTTCACAGTCTTGACGCTGAGGTGGTAGCTCGCCATGCGCCCTACCCCTCCAGCAGACCGGGACAGGCGGCGGACACCAGCCCGCCGCGGCCTGCCAACACACAACGCAAACCCCGGCACCAGCCACAGGGATGCGGGGTGCGTGGCCCGGTCTGTCGCCCGGCGCGCCGCGCCCCGCAACGCGGAGCGGGCCGGGCGACAGGAGGCAGCAGCGTAGGCGTCCATCCGGACGGCAAGCCGCTGCCTGCCCCGTCGCATCCCTCACTCTGACCGGCCGCACCTGGGCGGTCAGAGTGAGGGACAGACAGGACCGTTTGCCGGACAAGCGCAGCGCGGCAAACGTGGCGAGGAACCGGGCCACAAGGCTCGCTGTTCCGACGCCTCCGGGCTGACGAAGCTGTCAGCAGACCCGGCACCCGCAAGGTGCCACGGTCGCACTGGCGGCGCGTCAGCCCGGCACGCCATCCAATCGCGCAGGTTGGTCTGGGAAGGTTTGGAAGGGGCGATGCGCCCTTCCATTCCAATGTGCATAGCTTCATTGGACGGGGACGCTGTCGGCGGGGGCTCTGCCCCGGTGAGACCGCACGCAAACTTGGCAAGGAACGCAGTGACGGACAAGTTTGCATAAGTGCGCCATTCAATCCTATCGGCTTTCATGGTAGCCCTCCCTCAACGTAGCGCACCACCCCCTCAAAAGGAACCCCGTCATGGCCGACCCTAATCTGGAAAAGCTCGAACGCCAGTACGAACAAGCCAAGGCACGACTTCAATCCGCACGCGCCCGAAAGGCGACACAGGACCGCAAGATCGATGCCCGGCGCAAGATTGTCCTCGGCGGTGCCCTCATCGAACGGGCCAGCCGCGATCCCGATGTGACCCGGTTGCTGAAGTCCCTGGTGGAAGGTCTCGCTCGTGCTCAGGACCGCAAGGCCTTCGAGGGATGGTCTCCCCCAGCTTCGGAGGCAGACAGAGACATCGACACTGTCCTGAACGGAGGTGGAGGCGCGGACAGTGCCGGTGCCCACAGGGGCGATGTCGAGGGGGCGCATGCTGACGATCCGTCGCGAACATCGGACCCTGCAACGGCCAGCAATCTGAATGCCGCGCAAAGTGTCCGGATGGAGAAACCGTCATGAGCGACATCACCGATGCCGAGCCGGACCAGACACCGGAGACCATGCCCAGTTTACGGGATATTTTCTACAAGGAGATCACGACCAACGGTGGTGACAGCGCCGCGGCCTTCATTGAGATCTTGGATGAACTGGACAGCCGCACCGGGGTGACGGACCAGCTGATCGAGCAGGTCAGCCAGAACTTCGATCTGCTCGTGAAATGGCTGATCACGGTAGATGGACGGCTGAAGAATATTCCAGACGACATTGAGACAAGCACACAGGGCGCCACTGACAGCCTGAGCGCCGCAGCAGAGCGTGGGGCAGCCACAGGGGCCAAGCAGGGCACTGCACCCTCACACGACGCCCTGGAGGCCCTCAGGGTGGCCGTGAAGGACTACGCAGCCCGTGAGGCCGTCATCAAGCAGCGCGCCGCTGTAGGGCTGCCCCTCGTCTTTGGCGCAGGTCTCATTGTAGCTCTATTCCTCGGCAGCGTCCTCATCCCCGCCCTGCCCCAGCACTGGCAATGGCCCTGCAAGATCATCGGGGCAGAGTTCAGGCCAAACATCGATCCAGACAGGACGACGACGTTCTGCGTGATCGTCAGGGAGTGAGACATGGCTTTTCTGGGCTCTCAGCATCTTCGGTGCGTCTGTTCTGACAGGTCGCTTCGAGGTGAAAAATGGGCTGATCTTGGCCACGCCCGATCAAGCTGGGTGTTATATATGTGTTAGAGTCTGTGTTACGCGAATCAGTGAGGTTGTTAACCAATTGATTTAATGTCTTTAATCAGCCTGTTTTTTGGCTCCCGGTGGGTGATATTACGAAAGACGGTGGGTGATATTACGAAAGACGGTGGGTGATATTACGAAAGCGTTCCGGTGGGTGATATTACGAACCGCTTGCATCGGTGGGTGATATTACGAATATTGTAGGCATGGTGGGTGATATTACGAAACAGGACAGGACGCCTCTGCTTCCCTTGCGACACGCGCAGGGAGACTTTTTTGTTTGCGATATTTTCGATGCCGCACCTAAGGGTGACATGGCTTCCATGGCGTACCCCATCTTCACCCTTTCGACTAAGCCGGACACAAAAAAACGGCGTTACGTGGCCACCGACGGCAAGAGCTACGTCGAAGTCCGACCAAACATGATCGGTCTCGCCACAGTTCATGACCGCGACGTGCTGATCTATTGCATTTCGCAGGTCATGTCGGCACTGAACGATGGGAAGCAGGTCCATCGGACCTTGCGATTCAAGGCATACGATCTGCTCGTTGCAACCAACCGGCCCGTCGCCGGAACCGGCTACATCGGCCTCAAGGCCGCGCTGGAGCGGTTACAGGGAACCCAGATCGAGACGAACATCACCACAGGCGGTGTCGAACAGATTGACGGTTTCAGCCTGATTGATCGCTACCGGATCGTGCGTGAAACCCGTGACGGCCGGATGCTCGACCTCGAAGTCACCCTCTCGGATTGGGTCTTTAACGCGATTGCCGGTGATGATGTTCTGACACTGAACCGTCGCTATTTTCAGCTCCGCAAACCTCTGGAACGCCGTCTGTATGAGCTGGCTCGCAAGCAATGCGGAACCCAGCCGGAATGGAAATGCGGTCTTGAAAAGCTACAGGGCCGCACCGGCTCGACATCGTCGGACAAGGAGTTCCGGCGTCTCGTAAAAGCGATCTGCAAGGCCGATGAGGAACATAATCACATGCCGGATTATGCTTTCCGACTGCAAGCCGACATATTGACGGTCACGCCGAAGCGCGAGTTTCTTGATACCTATGCGGCGAAACCCCAACAGGATCGGTTGACCGGCGGCTATATCCTGCCCCTCTCGCCTGATACCCTCGAACGGGCGCGGGAGCTGGCCCCGACATGGGACATCAAGGTTCTTGTCGGGGAATGGCGAACCTACGCAGCAAGGCAGAAAGAGCCTCCGAAGAACCCGGACGCCGCATTCCTCGGGTTCTGCAAGATTTGGTATAAGAAACGTGGCCGCAGCGGGTGGTAGAGTAAATACTCAAAAACTCATTTACTCAAATACTCAATCCATAATTTACGGGTGATGCTGGATATGGTTTGGCCTTCTTCCGCCGCCCGCCCCTTGATGCGACGGTAGAGCGAGTCCTCGATCTCCGCGTTCAGACGGCGCTTTTTCTCGTTGGTTTCGGTCACATCGTTCAGGAGCTTGGACTTGATCTCGTCACGCTGGCTTGGGCGTTTACTGGAGAGTGCCATCATGCACCCTCCGCGTGGACGAAGGCGAGAATTTCGTCCGTAAGGGCGTTCATCTCCGCCAGTGCATCGGCGTTCCTGCCGTCGAAAACCGTACCCCCTTCGCTTGCTGTCTGGGGATAGACCTGTCGCTGCGTGATATGTGTAGTGAACACACCCAAACCCTGTTCCGCGAGTGCCCTGCCTATCTCGTCGCCAAGACGTGTTCCAGCGATTGCGCGGCTGATGATGAACCGGGCCGCAGGTTTGCCGTCTGTCACTTCCTGACGGGCCTTGATGAACTCCACCAAGTCCGACGCGGCCCAAAGATCATAAGGGCTTGGTGTGACCGGAACGAACACAAAATCGGCGATCTTGATGCTTGCGGCGATCATGTCCTCCAGCTTAGCTGCGCCATCCATTATGACAAAATCGTAGGCGGCAGCGACATCCGACAGGCTTTTGACGTTGTTTGCCCGATCCAGGGCGACGAGGGGGAGGGGATTCTCTTCGTTGGCCGCGTGCCAGTCGCGGGCGCTGCCCTGCGGATCGGAATCGACTATCAGAACTTTGTGGCCGCGTTCATGCAGCGAACGGGCAAGATTCGTGGCAATGGTAGTTTTTCCGCTGCCGCCCTTGGGATTCAGTATCGCGATAATCGGCAAGTTAGTCACCTTGTGTAAATGAGTTTTTACTCAAATGAGTATATACTCATTTCTGGATGGCGCAATTACCGTTTTGGCAGAAGGCCTACAGCCGGTCCTTCAGCCGTCGCATAAAATCCATCCGCTCGTGTAGGATGGCGATAATGACCGGCCGATCTCCGTCCAGCCAGAAGATGTAGTGGTGCTCGCAGCGATGGATCCGAATACCGTTCGGCAGTCCGTCGAGTGTCTTTGATTGCGCATGTTTGCGTCCAACGGCTTCGCAACACGCCTCAATCCGGTCAAAGTATGTCTCGGCCCGCTTGAAGCCCCAAGTCTCGTAAGTATAGCGCCAGATGCCGCGCAAATCCTCTTCGGCGGCAAGCGTGAGGTCATGGAACTGCATGTGGGCGGCTATCGACCGGCCTGTTCGTGCGCTTCGCGCCGGATGTCGGCCATCGACTTCGTGGAAAGTCCGCCGCGCCGCGCCTGCTCGATCCGGGGACGGAGAAAGTCGGACAAGGCGGCAACCGCCTCGTCTTCGCTCAAGTTATCCAGGGCAGGGGCATCGCCAAGGGTGCGCTTTAGCACATAGTCCTTGATGCTCTCGCCTTTCAGCGCAGCGATGGCCTTCAGCTTCTGATGTTCTTCTAGAGTGAGATCGATCGAGAGTCTGGGCATACTCAGAAGGTAGCATAACATGACCAACAAAACAACATTTGTTGTCTAGAAAATTGACAAACGGTAGTGTCGTTAAGTCCGAACGATAACGAATTGAGCAGGGCAGGGCGCAGCCTTTACCTGAGCGCCGCAAAGTGTCCCGCTAAAATGCAGAAGCACGGCTCACGCCTCAAACATGTCCAATTGCTGCGGCTCGACCCAATACCCGCGCCGGCGCTTGGCGGCTTCCAGCACGATGAGCGCCCCCACGGCAAGGTCCTCGCTGTCAAACCACTCCATGCAGACCTTGCCGCCCTGGCCGATCCGGCCCCACTCGCGGTACAGGGTCCAGGCCCCGAACAGGTTCGGCAGCACCAGCATGCGATAGTACCGGGCCTGATTGGTCGCCGCGTCACGCTTTTCGAGGTAGGTTTGCATGGGTCAGAGGTGATACTTGCGAGCGATATCGAGCGCCTCGGCCTGTTCGGTGCCGATGTACTCCTTGGTACTCTCGATGCTGACGTGTCCCAGCAGGAGCTGGGCGGCACGCAGGTTGCCGGTTTGCTGGTGGATGTACGTCGGGAAGGTCCGGCGCAACGAGTGCAGCCCGTAAAGGGCGGGATCGAGCCGGGCCCGGACCAGCCAGCCTTTGAACAGGCGCCAGAGCTGGCTTTCGCTCAGATGACTGTTGGACCACCGCACGCCCTGTCCGGTGAAGAGCCAACCGTGCAGCGGCCGCTCGCTGACCGCGAGATAGACCCGCAGGCTGTCGCGCGTCACGGCCGACAGCCGGGCCTGCACCGGACGGGCATTCCGGGTCTCGGTCTTCTTCTGGCGGATCTCGACAATCTCGCGCACGCCGAGCGGGGTGGCCACATCGGCCACCCGCAGGCGCACCAGGTCGGAGCCCCGGAAGCAGGTATCGAGGCCAACGTTGAACAGCGCCAAGTCGCGCACCGCCGCCGGCTGGGTCCGGCTGTCCTGCCGCAACAGCAGGCGGATCAGGCTGACCTCGTCGGGGGTGAGGGGGGGCTTCTTGCCCACCACCTTGCCGCGGTTCCAGGCCGGTTTCGGAGGGGGTATCATGAGGCCGATCCTTGCAGGCTATACACTCACCATGGCGGCAAAGCGTGCATGCTGGAAGAAGCAAAGTGCGAAGAACCTATGAAACCCCTACTTTACAAGGCTGCAGCCCACTGGTCGCCATGCGAGCTAATAGTCAAAAGCTTGCATAAAGATCCTGAAGGAGGATACTGGAAAGCTAGACGCAGCAGGTACGCAATTTCGACCTTTCGCATTTGCACTCAACCGGTTCGATCCGACGCAAACGGCCCTAGGCGTCTGACCGCCCAAACGGCTAAGACTCGTCAAAAATCCCAATCTCAGCCTTAGAATTCCATTCTAACCCCGCCGTCAGGCGCGTTTCCACACGCTCTGGAGCGTTTCGGGTAGAAATTTAAAGCGCCTATATTGAGCGCGTTGGCCATCAATCCATCAAACACGTAGCTACCAACTACACCTGCCGGTTGAAACACAGATGGGCAGGTCTAACAGGCTGCTGAAATAGTCCCGCCTCGACAGTAAATTGAGAACATGATTCACTCTCCGCACGGCAATGTCGGGGGTGAAGATGCGCGGGACAGACGAGACGAGCGGGTCGCTGTTTAGCTATGTCGATCTCGAGGAGCGCATCCCTGCCAAGCATCCGCTGCGCAAGATCCGGCAAGTGGTCAATGACGCCCTGGCCAGCCTCGATGACGAGTTTGCCTCACTCTATGTCGACTTCGGCCGTCCTTCTATCGCACCTGAGCGGCTGATCCGGGCCAGCTTGATCCAGATCCTGTTCTCGGTTCGGTCCGAGCGCCAGTTGATGGAGCAGATGCAATACAACCTGATGTTTCGCTGGTTTGTCGGCCTTGGTATCGACGCCCCGGTTTGGGTCCCCACAGTGTTCACCAAAAACCGCGACCGACTTCTGACGACGGACATATCGCGCAAGGTGATGGCGGCAATTCTGGCACACCGCGAGGTGGCACCGCTGTTATCGGATGAGCATTTCTCGGTCGATGGGACATTGATCAAGGCATGGGCTTCAATGAAAAGTTTCCAGCCGAAGGCGGGCGTCACGCCACCCGACGATCAAGGACCGGATGATCCGCCAACGTCCACCATCGCCCCTGACAACCAACCCACCCAATCTGAGCCCGAGACCGAACCGATGCCCCGCCCCCATCACCGCAACCGGAATGCCGAGGTCGACTTCAAGGGCGAGAAGCGCTCGAACGCTACCCACGCGTCAACCACGGATTCGGAGGCACGCCTCTACAAGAAATCGCCCGGCGCCGGCGCGACACTGTGCTTCATGGGCCATGCGCTGATGGAGAACCGCCACGGTCTGGTTGTTCAGGGCGACTTGACGCAGGCAGACGGCCATGCCGAGCGGCGTGCCGCCCTGGACATGGTGCATCGCCACTCTCCCGGATCAACCCGGCGGCTGACGCTTGGGGCGGACAAGGGGTATGACGCTGCCGAGTTCGTCTCTGACCTCAGGGAGGCCTGCGTCACACCGCATGTCGCGCAGAAATCGCGATACTCAGCGATCGACAGGCGCACGACCAGACATCAGGGCTACGCCTTGTCGATCAAGCACCGAAAGCGGATCGAGGAAGCCTTCGGTTGGGCCAAGACCGTCGGCGGCATGGCGCAAACCGTCTATCGGGGCGTCGAACGGGTGCGATCCCGCTTCATCCTGACGATGGCCGCCAATAACCTGGCCCGACTGCCCAGATTACTGGGAACATGAGGCGGAAGACGACTGAATGGGGGTTGAAAGTTTCGGACCCTTGTTGACGAGCGAAGCGCGCAATCACCCCACAGGCAGATCAACGTTCCCGCGCATCGACTAATTCAGCGGCCTGCTAAAATGCTTGACCTGACACCTTCAACCGAACGAAAATTCATTGAAATCGATAATTTTTTAGGTTTAGGGATATTTGATGCTGAGAGACTTACTGAAGGCAGATGAAATCCAGTCAGGGGTTTCCGCTCAGGAAATAGTAGATATCGCAATTTCCAACATCGGCATCGACTGGACAATCGATGGGTGCACCGATTTCGTTTGGGGGGTCTCCAACCTCGCCGGTGCTCCGTTCTTCGATTTGAAGGACAACACCATCGGCGGCGACCCGGCTCAACCGCAGGATATCACCTACATTGTACCGCACTCGCCGGGCATCAAGTCTGGCACCGACGACGTGGCAGGCGATGGCTGGAAGTCGATCTTCGTAGGGACCTCGGCCAGCGCTATGACGGCAGCTCTGCGACCGGGCGACGTGGTGCGGGTCTACACGGCGGGCAACGCTGCGGAGGAATCGCTGTTGCCTGGTGGAGGCTATGGCGCGCATTCGTTCGTTGTCGCCTCGGTCACCGAGGCGGGCGTCGAGGTGGTGGATAACTGGAACACCGCCGGGATCGTGCGGCATTCGCTCGACGACATCACGGCAGCATTCGCGCCGGGCGGTCAGTTCGAGGCGGCGTTCGTGTCGAGGCTGGATGATGTGTACATCGCTGCGACCTTCGAGAACGACCTAGGAGGAAACGGGTTCGGATCGTTCTCAGGGCTCGTCGATTCGGGTGGGAGCCATTCTACACCGGTCGACGGAGGGGGCACACCGAGATCAATTTCCCTGCGCGACAGCTTCCAATTGAACCAAACGGAAAGCGGTCCGCAATGGTATAGTAAACTCGTGCCGTTATCAGACTCGAACTTTCTTGCCGTTTGGCGTTCTACGGACGCTCCGGGCGGGACCTACGCCCGGCTCATGAATAGCGACGGGCCATTGACCGACGAAATCGCTGTCTCTGAAAGAGACTCTGATTTTGGGCTTTTCAAGTTGACGTCTGGAGACATTGCGCTTGTTCACACAAGCGCTGAATACTTTAGACCAGTCGTTTACATTACTATGATTAGGTTAGACGAAGAGACAGCACAAATTTCGGCCGACACGGTCTCAACTAGAATTGATTCTGACGGAACAATGGGAATTGATCGTCTGAACGTGAATGATCAGGTCTCATTGGGCTTGCAAGACGGCGGCCTTACTCTCATTCTGACAGAGACGACTGAAGAAGACTTCATATTCTTGAAGTTTGATCAGGATGGAGCGCTTGAAATCGAGGCGCGCCTTGATTTGAAGGTGCAAAAGACGTCAGATATCCCAAATGGATTTCTGATAGCGACAGAGCTATCTTCGGGCGACCTGATGTTACTTTGGGGTGAGGCAACAGGAGATCCATTTGATCACGACCCGGTGCGGTACTACGCCCAAACTCTTTCGATATTAGGCGAACCTGTTGGCGATCCAGTTTTAATAACGGACAAAGGTGCGCGTTTTGCGATAGGCTTGGAAGTGCTGAACATGGAAGATGGCACTCTTTTTGTGTCATGGCGAGAGCGTGATCCCGATACCACGACATACACTCTGTCGGGGAAATTCATTAATTCCGACGGTTCTATGGTTCCTGGACCGCCCGCGCTAAGCATAGATAATGTCGGAGGCGAGCCAAGTCTTGAAGTAATAGACGGTGGTGTCCTGTTGTTCTACGGCCAAAGGGAGGCAGGCTTCGGTTCGGTTATAACTCAGAAGGCAGCGTTTTATGGGGCAGATGGGACGGTTGCTCAAGTCTCCGATGATGTTGGCGTTCAATTTGGGCAAAGGCCGGACCTCATTCGTCTTGAGACGGGAGAGTTCGTGGTCGCCAGCGAGTTCAGGCGAACTGAGCAACTTCCAGGTGAGGACTCTTTTGATCTAATTGAAGTCGGTGTTTCTGTCTTTTCGATTTCCACCTCGGATGGACCAAATGACCCGCCCGTCGCATCAGGAGATACCCATAAAACGTATTCGACTCTCGATTCGATTCCGCTTGCCAACCTTTTTGCGCTGACCGATCCAGATGGCGCAGACGACATAGTTTCGATCGAAATCTCCGACAACACGCCCGGAAGCGACGGTGGAGTATTCCTTAGCAATCCACTTTTCGGGTCACCTTTTATCGTGACGCGTCCAATGTCGGAGCCATACCGGATCAACATCACGCCCGAAGACCTGAAATACTGGTTCTATCAGCCCAACACCTTTGGCACTAACGCGATCCAGATCGAGGCAACTGATCGCGAAGGTAATGTCAGCAACCCACTGATTGTTAATCTCAGCTTTACTGACGAAACGTCCTCGATAGGTTCGGCTCCTATTATTACAGGCCCGACCCTGATCGAGCTTGATGCACAGGGATCGGGCGGGATTACTTCGATCATCTTCGACAGCTCGGTCATTAATGTCTCTGATGTGGACAGCGACGTCTCATACATCCGCTTCTATGATACCACGCCGGGAGAAGACGGCGGCTACCTCGCGCTGGACGGTGTGCGGATCACAGGCACTTTCCAAGATGTCGGTCTGAATGGACTTGATAGGATTTCCTACGTAGCCGGACAAAATCAGGGCTTTAATGATATTGCCATTGAGGCATTTGACGCTGAGGGCAACGACAGCAACGACCTACTTGTTCGGATTAATGTCATAGAACCGGCTCCTGAGAATCGTGCGCCAGATGTCGCGCCACGGATGCTGCCCGGCGTAATCGAAAGGGGACAGGCCGTCCGGCTTGATCAGTTGTTTGCCGTAAGTGACCCCGATGGCAACTCGGACATCTCCTCGATTCGAGTGAGCGTGGACCAAAATGCAATTTTGCGTCTGGATGATTCTGAAACAGTCAGAACTGTTTTTAACTTTGATGAGTTTGGTCGTCTTACGGTAGTGCCGATTGGCCAGGCATCGCAATTTACGGTCGAGGCAAGCGACGGATTATTATCCGACACAGCAAGTCTGACGTTGTCAGTCGGCGAGCTTCAGTATGCTAACAATTTAGAACTTGAATATTTTTCTCGCCAGTCGGCGTACGGAGATGGACCCGTTGCACAGATTGGTGAAAACGGGATCGTCGGACACAACGGGCAAATACTAATTGATGGTTGGACCGTCAAACATGAGTTTGTCCAAAATACTTTCCGCGCCATTGTGCTTGAGAAGGCCGGTTATGCACCGGTCCTTGCATTCAGGGGAACTGATGCAATCATATCTGATTGGATCGAGAATGGCCCAATTGATGGAGTAGGCTACCGCGAAATTAAGGCCGCATGGGACGATAATATTAGGTCTTCCGACGGCGGTCCGGGTTTCCATGATTGGCTCGTTGAAAATCGTAACGCCAGCATTTCCGGTCATAGCCAAGGCGGATCTCAAGCGCAACTTGCCATCGAATTCATGATCGGGGAAAATGTTCGCCCGACCGGATACCTTACGACGTTCAACACGGCGGGAATCAACAAAGGCAGTGACGCGACCGACTACGGTAGCCTTCAGGGGGTTGTCCATTTCGTCTCAGCGGGAGACATCGTCAGTCAAGTCGGTAATCGATTCACGCCAGGCGAAGTAGTCTATTACGATATGGACAGCGTCGCGCCTGATGGAAATGCCACTGATCTACTTGCGCGCGCGCATACAGGCCACTGGTCACAGCCTGAACTTTATAGCCGGGCATGGGTAAACGACGTGCCAGTTCTCGACGAGTATCCAGAAATTTATTACGCGGCGACACCGAACACGACAGAAGTCCTCGGAAGTCCGTTCTTCAGCCATGGTGCCATACGATCTGGTGTCGATAGCGAGTACCATCAACTCTACTCGCTTATGTTGGGCGCGGCGTTCGCGTCTGGACCCGGAGCGGTCGTGGCCGTTCCATTTGTGACAGCCCTCTTTGCCAATCGTGCATCGACCGAAGAGACACGATCAACAGCTGGAAACCTCCTTTCATCTCTCATCGAGACCGCAGGGGTGCTTGGACAGAATGCTAAAAATGTCCTCCAGTGGCTTGAGAATGACGCCGACAATCAGATCGCGTCGATTGCGAATCTTTCCGACAGCACTTCGTTGGCTGAGGTAGTAGCTGCAGACAGAGTCATCTACCAAGTTAACGAATCCTTCGTTCCGTTTGACGTTCCTAACGGACAGGATGCGTTGTTTGTCGGGCAAGTAGATAACTTGAACGGACTTAGAATATCTTCGTTTGACTCACGATCAGCGTTCCTCATCCAAGATCCGAACATTAATTTTCAGAATATCAATATTCGTAAGGGCTCGGCAATTATTGAGATCGATGAGGATCTCGACGGAATAGTCGACGCTACGATTACGTTGGAGGGCAACTTTCGACTGGCAAGCTTCACCGGAACACAAACTGGATACGGGCTGGAGTTAAATTATCTTGGCAACGCAATACCTGAAGCAATTAAGGACGCATTCACTACTTCAGAATCTACTGCATTCATAACTCGAGATGTGCTTCTGAACGACACCGATGGTGACGGCGATGAGTTGAACATCGTCGGCCTGGACCTGACCGGAACGCTCGGGATCGTGACCGACAACGGTGATGGAACTTTCGGCTACGATCCGAACGGTGCCTTTGACAGCTTGCTCAATGGTGAAACGGCCGCAGACACGTTTGTCTACTTGGTCTCTGACGGAACCGAAACGGTTTGCGGTGAAGTTACCATAACTATCACGGGTGAGGGTACACCGGCGTCTATCCTGAACCCGATTAATGGCACGACCGGCAGCGACAGCATTGTTGGAACAGATCAGGCCGACGATATCGACGCGATGTCTGGTGATGATGTTGTCGCTTCTCGGGGAGGCGCTGATATTATATCACTCGGCTCAGGTGCCGATATATTGGTTGGTAGTGCGTCAGATCATTTTGGCGACACCGTTCGAGACTTCAATGGGCAAGACAGCATTATTTTTGAAGGGGTCAGATTCGCACGATCAGATATGACCGTGAGCGGTGATCCGACCGTATTGGGTATAGATATAGACCAAGACGGTAACGCTGATGGCTCCATGACTTTGCTTGGTGATTTTTCTTCAGGAGATTTTATGGCTGTAGCGTTTGAAGAGGATACGACACTAAGCTTCGAGACATTTCTGCCTGAACTACAAGAACGGCAAGCCGTCGACCCAGAACTTGTCAATGGGATCATTAATCAGAATTTTTTGAAAGGCGATGGCTCGACTGATTTTAAGGTCACATTGCGGGATATGGGTTTTGCTGGCTACAATAATGTAGTCGGCGTTTATGAAATCAATGCAAGCGGCAACATCGTTGATGCTCGCATTCTTTTTAAGAATGCTAATTCTGATAAAGTGGCAGAAACTGGTATCACAGATGTAGAAGCGGACAATAAATTAGGGTTTTTCATCGTTCAAGACGCCGCCCTTTGGGCGACGACACTGGTTTCGACCGACACGCTTAGTTTTATAAATAGTTCTGGGGCAGCGGCAACCATCGCAGATGGTAAGGATATCTCAATCGCAGTGAATGGCACTGCTGTTGATGAAATGGTATTCCACAGCTTTGCAGAAGATATGAACTCTGACGGCGTGCAGCATGCCTTGTCAGGCGTTGATGTCGGTGGAGAATCTATCTCCATTGGCTTTGAGGACCTGACAGGCGGCGGTGATCTGGACTATGAGGACGTGGTCTTCCGTGTAGAATTGGTAGATAACTTCGTGTTTGTTTGAGGTCTTTGCCCGAAACAATTGAGGTCAAGAAGGCTTTCTATGGGAGTGTCATAAACTCTGCGCATCTGGGCTGGCCCATATTGAACCCGAAGATCACCGACCTCGAACCTGCAGATTTTTGTTATGGGCGGCGGGCAGGTCACGGCGTTAGTCCGGGCAGCAGGGTGACGCTACCGCTTCAAAGCCCATACCCCTCCCCGATCCCGCGGCTCAACTCGCGCTCGATCTCCAACGCCTTCACCCGTTCGTCCTTGATCTCGTTGGCGCGTGCGTTGGCCGGCCCTGCGATGTCATCGAAGTCACAGCCAAAGCGATCGGCTGCGGCATCGACCTGTGAGATCAGCGCCTGCTGCCGCTCCTCACTGAGATCCCCGTTGTCGAGCTCGCGGCTGTCCTGCCAAGCGCGGGCGATCTGCTCGATGAACTGCGCGCGCTCGGCTTCCAGTGCCGCCAGCCGTTCCGCTTCACGCGCCTGCGTCCTCTCCTCCGCCAAGGCCCGCTGCCGCTCGGCCTCCTTCCCTTGGTACGCCCGGCTGAAGCTCGCAGCGAAGTCCTTCGCCCCTGCCCCAGAAAACAATACCCGCGCGGCTTCAGTCGCCGCATTCAAGCGACTGGCGTCGGCCTCACGGGCTGCCGTGTAGATGTTGTGGGCCTCAACCATGCGTTCCAGCAGATCGGCCATGAGGCTGCGCTGCTGGCGGACCCCGTGCACCTGCGCCCCGCGCTGGGTGACGGGCGTGTAGTCCGTGCCATCACGTTCAGCCACGCGCCGGGCCTTGCGCTCCATGGCGTTGGCTGCCGGTCCCAGCTTGATCTCAGGGTCACGGTCCAGCGTCATGGCGACCAGCTCTTCGCCGCGCTCCAGCGCCGCCTCGCGCTGATCCTCCAGTGAGCGGTGATCGACCCGCACCTCAAGGCCAGCGCGTTCCAAGGCATGGTTCTGCATCTGCGCCCAGAGGCCGCGCATGTCCTCGATCTCGGCGCCGCCGGTCTTGGCCGCATCCAGGATGCGGGTCTTGTCGGTCAGACCGTCCGCTGACAGGACACGCGTGGTGGTCAGGATGTGGGCGTGGTGGTTGCGCTGATCGCCTTCGCGGTGCGGGGCGTGCAAGGCCACATCCGCTGCGATGCCGTAGCGGTCGACCAGCGCCTGGGCGAAGTCTCGCGCCAAGGCGGCCCGACCTGCGGCGGACAGCTCCGACGGCAGGGCGAGCTCCCACTCGCGGGCGATGACGGAGTTCTTGCGGGTCTCGCGCGCCTCGGCCGCGTTCCACAGACCGGCGCGATCGGAGGCCCATTCGGGGGCGCCGGTAGGCACGAGGATGAAAGCATCCTCGATACCCTGCTTGCGGGTATAATCATGCACCCGGCCCTCCCGCTCGCAGGACAGGCACTCGCCCGCCCGGTAGGCCGCAGCGGCCGTCGCCGTACGCCCAACGCTGCGCTTCACAGTCTTGACGCTGAGGTGGTAGCTCGCCATGCGCCCTACCCCTCCAGCAGACCGGGACAGGCGGCGGACACCAGCCCGCCGCGGCCTGCCAACACACAACGCAAACCCCGGCACCAGCCACAGGGATGCGGGGTGCGTGGCCCGGTCTGTCGCCCGGCGCGCCGCGCCCCGCAACGCGGAGCGGGCCGGGCGACAGGAGGCAGCAGCGTAGGCGTCCATCCGGACGGCAAGCCGCTGCCTGCCCCGTCGCATCCCTCACTCTGACCGGCCGCACCTGGGCGGTCAGAGTGAGGGACAGACAGGACCGTTTGCCGGACAAGCGCAGCGCGGCAAACGTGGCGAGGAACCGGGCCACAAGGCTCGCTGTTCCGACGCCTCCGGGCTGACGAAGCTGTCAGCAGACCCGGCACCCGCAAGGTGCCACGGTCGCACTGGCGGCGCGTCAGCCCGGCACGCCATCCAATCGCGCAGGTTGGTCTGGGAAGGTTTGGAAGGGGCGATGCGCCCTTCCATTCCAATGTGCATAGCTTCATTGGACGGGGACGCTGTCGGCGGGGGCTCTGCCCCGGTGAGACCGCACGCAAACTTGGCAAGGAACGCAGTGACGGACAAGTTTGCATAAGTGCGCCATTCAATCCTATCGGCTTTCATGGTAGCCCTCCCTCAACGTAGCGCACCACCCCCTCAAAAGGAACCCCGTCATGGCCGACCCTAATCTGGAAAAGCTCGAACGCCAGTACGAACAAGCCAAGGCACGACTTCAATCCGCACGCGCCCGAAAGGCGACACAGGACCGCAAGATCGATGCCCGGCGCAAGATTGTCCTCGGCGGTGCCCTCATCGAACGGGCCAGCCGCGATCCCGATGTGACCCGGTTGCTGAAGTCCCTGGTGGAAGGTCTCGCTCGTGCTCAGGACCGCAAGGCCTTCGAGGGATGGTCTCCCCCAGCTTCGGAGGCAGACAGAGACATCGACACTGTCCTGAACGGAGGTGGAGGCGCGGACAGTGCCGGTGCCCACAGGGGCGATGTCGAGGGGGCGCATGCTGACGATCCGTCGCGAACATCGGACCCTGCAACGGCCAGCAATCTGAATGCCGCGCAAAGTGTCCGGATGGAGAAACCGTCATGAGCGACATCACCGATGCCGAGCCGGACCAGACACCGGAGACCATGCCCAGTTTACGGGATATTTTCTACAAGGAGATCACGACCAACGGTGGTGACAGCGCCGCGGCCTTCATTGAGATCTTGGATGAACTGGACAGCCGCACCGGGGTGACGGACCAGCTGATCGAGCAGGTCAGCCAGAACTTCGATCTGCTCGTGAAATGGCTGATCACGGTAGATGGACGGCTGAAGAATATTCCAGACGACATTGAGACAAGCACACAGGGCGCCACTGACAGCCTGAGCGCCGCAGCAGAGCGTGGGGCAGCCACAGGGGCCAAGCAGGGCACTGCACCCTCACACGACGCCCTGGAGGCCCTCAGGGTGGCCGTGAAGGACTACGCAGCCCGTGAGGCCGTCATCAAGCAGCGCGCCGCTGTAGGGCTGCCCCTCGTCTTTGGCGCAGGTCTCATTGTAGCTCTATTCCTCGGCAGCGTCCTCATCCCCGCCCTGCCCCAGCACTGGCAATGGCCCTGCAAGATCATCGGGGCAGAGTTCAGGCCAAACATCGATCCAGACAGGACGACGACGTTCTGCGTGATCGTCAGGGAGTGAGACATGGCTTTTCTGGGCTCTCAGCATCTTCGGTGCGTCTGTTCTGACAGGTCGCTTCGAGGTGAAAAATGGGCTGATCTTGGCCACGCCCGATCAAGCTGGGTGTTATATATGTGTTAGAGTCTGTGTTACGCGAATCAGTGAGGTTGTTAACCAATTGATTTAATGTCTTTAATCAGCCTGTTTTTTGGCTCCCGGTGGGTGATATTACGAAAGACGGTGGGTGATATTACGAAAGACGGTGGGTGATATTACGAAAGCGTTCCGGTGGGTGATATTACGAACCGCTTGCATCGGTGGGTGATATTACGAATATTGTAGGCATGGTGGGTGATATTACGAAACAGGACAGGACGCCTCTGCTTCCCTTGCGACACGCGCAGGGAGACTTTTTTGTTTGCGATATTTTCGATGCCGCACCTAAGGGTGACATGGCTTCCATGGCGTACCCCATCTTCACCCTTTCGACTAAGCCGGACACAAAAAAACGGCGTTACGTGGCCACCGACGGCAAGAGCTACGTCGAAGTCCGACCAAACATGATCGGTCTCGCCACAGTTCATGACCGCGACGTGCTGATCTATTGCATTTCGCAGGTCATGTCGGCACTGAACGATGGGAAGCAGGTCCATCGGACCTTGCGATTCAAGGCATACGATCTGCTCGTTGCAACCAACCGGCCCGTCGCCGGAACCGGCTACATCGGCCTCAAGGCCGCGCTGGAGCGGTTACAGGGAACCCAGATCGAGACGAACATCACCACAGGCGGTGTCGAACAGATTGACGGTTTCAGCCTGATTGATCGCTACCGGATCGTGCGTGAAACCCGTGACGGCCGGATGCTCGACCTCGAAGTCACCCTCTCGGATTGGGTCTTTAACGCGATTGCCGGTGATGATGTTCTGACACTGAACCGTCGCTATTTTCAGCTCCGCAAACCTCTGGAACGCCGTCTGTATGAGCTGGCTCGCAAGCAATGCGGAACCCAGCCGGAATGGAAATGCGGTCTTGAAAAGCTACAGGGCCGCACCGGCTCGACATCGTCGGACAAGGAGTTCCGGCGTCTCGTAAAAGCGATCTGCAAGGCCGATGAGGAACATAATCACATGCCGGATTATGCTTTCCGACTGCAAGCCGACATATTGACGGTCACGCCGAAGCGCGAGTTTCTTGATACCTATGCGGCGAAACCCCAACAGGATCGGTTGACCGGCGGCTATATCCTGCCCCTCTCGCCTGATACCCTCGAACGGGCGCGGGAGCTGGCCCCGACATGGGACATCAAGGTTCTTGTCGGGGAATGGCGAACCTACGCAGCAAGGCAGAAAGAGCCTCCGAAGAACCCGGACGCCGCATTCCTCGGGTTCTGCAAGATTTGGTATAAGAAACGTGGCCGCAGCGGGTGGTAGAGTAAATACTCAAAAACTCATTTACTCAAATACTCAATCCATAATTTACGGGTGATGCTGGATATGGTTTGGCCTTCTTCCGCCGCCCGCCCCTTGATGCGACGGTAGAGCGAGTCCTCGATCTCCGCGTTCAGACGGCGCTTTTTCTCGTTGGTTTCGGTCACATCGTTCAGGAGCTTGGACTTGATCTCGTCACGCTGGCTTGGGCGTTTACTGGAGAGTGCCATCATGCACCCTCCGCGTGGACGAAGGCGAGAATTTCGTCCGTAAGGGCGTTCATCTCCGCCAGTGCATCGGCGTTCCTGCCGTCGAAAACCGTACCCCCTTCGCTTGCTGTCTGGGGATAGACCTGTCGCTGCGTGATATGTGTAGTGAACACACCCAAACCCTGTTCCGCGAGTGCCCTGCCTATCTCGTCGCCAAGACGTGTTCCAGCGATTGCGCGGCTGATGATGAACCGGGCCGCAGGTTTGCCGTCTGTCACTTCCTGACGGGCCTTGATGAACTCCACCAAGTCCGACGCGGCCCAAAGATCATAAGGGCTTGGTGTGACCGGAACGAACACAAAATCGGCGATCTTGATGCTTGCGGCGATCATGTCCTCCAGCTTAGCTGCGCCATCCATTATGACAAAATCGTAGGCGGCAGCGACATCCGACAGGCTTTTGACGTTGTTTGCCCGATCCAGGGCGACGAGGGGGAGGGGATTCTCTTCGTTGGCCGCGTGCCAGTCGCGGGCGCTGCCCTGCGGATCGGAATCGACTATCAGAACTTTGTGGCCGCGTTCATGCAGCGAACGGGCAAGATTCGTGGCAATGGTAGTTTTTCCGCTGCCGCCCTTGGGATTCAGTATCGCGATAATCGGCAAGTTAGTCACCTTGTGTAAATGAGTTTTTACTCAAATGAGTATATACTCATTTCTGGATGGCGCAATTACCGTTTTGGCAGAAGGCCTACAGCCGGTCCTTCAGCCGTCGCATAAAATCCATCCGCTCGTGTAGGATGGCGATAATGACCGGCCGATCTCCGTCCAGCCAGAAGATGTAGTGGTGCTCGCAGCGATGGATCCGAATACCGTTCGGCAGTCCGTCGAGTGTCTTTGATTGCGCATGTTTGCGTCCAACGGCTTCGCAACACGCCTCAATCCGGTCAAAGTATGTCTCGGCCCGCTTGAAGCCCCAAGTCTCGTAAGTATAGCGCCAGATGCCGCGCAAATCCTCTTCGGCGGCAAGCGTGAGGTCATGGAACTGCATGTGGGCGGCTATCGACCGGCCTGTTCGTGCGCTTCGCGCCGGATGTCGGCCATCGACTTCGTGGAAAGTCCGCCGCGCCGCGCCTGCTCGATCCGGGGACGGAGAAAGTCGGACAAGGCGGCAACCGCCTCGTCTTCGCTCAAGTTATCCAGGGCAGGGGCATCGCCAAGGGTGCGCTTTAGCACATAGTCCTTGATGCTCTCGCCTTTCAGCGCAGCGATGGCCTTCAGCTTCTGATGTTCTTCTAGAGTGAGATCGATCGAGAGTCTGGGCATACTCAGAAGGTAGCATAACATGACCAACAAAACAACATTTGTTGTCTAGAAAATTGACAAACGGTAGTGTCGTTAAGTCCGAACGATAACGAATTGAGCAGGGCAGGGCGCAGCCTTTACCTGAGCGCCGCAAAGTGTCCCGCTAAAATGCAGAAGCACGGCTCACGCCTCAAACATGTCCAATTGCTGCGGCTCGACCCAATACCCGCGCCGGCGCTTGGCGGCTTCCAGCACGATGAGCGCCCCCACGGCAAGGTCCTCGCTGTCAAACCACTCCATGCAGACCTTGCCGCCCTGGCCGATCCGGCCCCACTCGCGGTACAGGGTCCAGGCCCCGAACAGGTTCGGCAGCACCAGCATGCGATAGTACCGGGCCTGATTGGTCGCCGCGTCACGCTTTTCGAGGTAGGTTTGCATGGGTCAGAGGTGATACTTGCGAGCGATATCGAGCGCCTCGGCCTGTTCGGTGCCGATGTACTCCTTGGTACTCTCGATGCTGACGTGTCCCAGCAGGAGCTGGGCGGCACGCAGGTTGCCGGTTTGCTGGTGGATGTACGTCGGGAAGGTCCGGCGCAACGAGTGCAGCCCGTAAAGGGCGGGATCGAGCCGGGCCCGGACCAGCCAGCCTTTGAACAGGCGCCAGAGCTGGCTTTCGCTCAGATGACTGTTGGACCACCGCACGCCCTGTCCGGTGAAGAGCCAACCGTGCAGCGGCCGCTCGCTGACCGCGAGATAGACCCGCAGGCTGTCGCGCGTCACGGCCGACAGCCGGGCCTGCACCGGACGGGCATTCCGGGTCTCGGTCTTCTTCTGGCGGATCTCGACAATCTCGCGCACGCCGAGCGGGGTGGCCACATCGGCCACCCGCAGGCGCACCAGGTCGGAGCCCCGGAAGCAGGTATCGAGGCCAACGTTGAACAGCGCCAAGTCGCGCACCGCCGCCGGCTGGGTCCGGCTGTCCTGCCGCAACAGCAGGCGGATCAGGCTGACCTCGTCGGGGGTGAGGGGGGGCTTCTTGCCCACCACCTTGCCGCGGTTCCAGGCCGGTTTCGGAGGGGGTATCATGAGGCCGATCCTTGCAGGCTATACACTCACCATGGCGGCAAAGCGTGCATGCTGGAAGAAGCAAAGTGCGAAGAACCTATGAAACCCCTACTTTACAAGGCTGCAGCCCACTGGTCGCCATGCGAGCTAATAGTCAAAAGCTTGCATAAAGATCCTGAAGGAGGATACTGGAAAGCTAGACGCAGCAGGTACGCAATTTCGACCTTTCGCATTTGCACTCAACCGGTTCGATCCGACGCAAACGGCCCTAGGCGTCTGACCGCCCAAACGGCTAAGACTCGTCAAAAATCCCAATCTCAGCCTTAGAATTCCATTCTAACCCCGCCGTCAGGCGCGTTTCCACACGCTCTGGAGCGTTTCGGGTAGAAATTTAAAGCGCCTATATTGAGCGCGTTGGCCATCAATCCATCAAACACGTAGCTACCAACTACACCTGCCGGTTGAAACACAGATGGGCAGGTCTAACAGGCTGCTGAAATAGTCCCGCCTCGACAGTAAATTGAGAACATGATTCACTCTCCGCACGGCAATGTCGGGGGTGAAGATGCGCGGGACAGACGAGACGAGCGGGTCGCTGTTTAGCTATGTCGATCTCGAGGAGCGCATCCCTGCCAAGCATCCGCTGCGCAAGATCCGGCAAGTGGTCAATGACGCCCTGGCCAGCCTCGATGACGAGTTTGCCTCACTCTATGTCGACTTCGGCCGTCCTTCTATCGCACCTGAGCGGCTGATCCGGGCCAGCTTGATCCAGATCCTGTTCTCGGTTCGGTCCGAGCGCCAGTTGATGGAGCAGATGCAATACAACCTGATGTTTCGCTGGTTTGTCGGCCTTGGTATCGACGCCCCGGTTTGGGTCCCCACAGTGTTCACCAAAAACCGCGACCGACTTCTGACGACGGACATATCGCGCAAGGTGATGGCGGCAATTCTGGCACACCGCGAGGTGGCACCGCTGTTATCGGATGAGCATTTCTCGGTCGATGGGACATTGATCAAGGCATGGGCTTCAATGAAAAGTTTCCAGCCGAAGGCGGGCGTCACGCCACCCGACGATCAAGGACCGGATGATCCGCCAACGTCCACCATCGCCCCTGACAACCAACCCACCCAATCTGAGCCCGAGACCGAACCGATGCCCCGCCCCCATCACCGCAACCGGAATGCCGAGGTCGACTTCAAGGGCGAGAAGCGCTCGAACGCTACCCACGCGTCAACCACGGATTCGGAGGCACGCCTCTACAAGAAATCGCCCGGCGCCGGCGCGACACTGTGCTTCATGGGCCATGCGCTGATGGAGAACCGCCACGGTCTGGTTGTTCAGGGCGACTTGACGCAGGCAGACGGCCATGCCGAGCGGCGTGCCGCCCTGGACATGGTGCATCGCCACTCTCCCGGATCAACCCGGCGGCTGACGCTTGGGGCGGACAAGGGGTATGACGCTGCCGAGTTCGTCTCTGACCTCAGGGAGGCCTGCGTCACACCGCATGTCGCGCAGAAATCGCGATACTCAGCGATCGACAGGCGCACGACCAGACATCAGGGCTACGCCTTGTCGATCAAGCACCGAAAGCGGATCGAGGAAGCCTTCGGTTGGGCCAAGACCGTCGGCGGCATGGCGCAAACCGTCTATCGGGGCGTCGAACGGGTGCGATCCCGCTTCATCCTGACGATGGCCGCCAATAACCTGGCCCGACTGCCCAGATTACTGGGAACATGAGGCGGAAGACGACTGAATGGGGGTTGAAAGTTTCGGACCCTTGTTGACGAGCGAAGCGCGCAATCACCCCACAGGCAGATCAACGTTCCCGCGCATCGACTAATTCAGCGGCCTGCTAAAATGCTTGACCTGACACCTTCAACCGAACGAAAATTCATTGAAATCGATAATTTTTTAGGTTTAGGGATATTTGATGCTGAGAGACTTACTGAAGGCAGATGAAATCCAGTCAGGGGTTTCCGCTCAGGAAATAGTAGATATCGCAATTTCCAACATCGGCATCGACTGGACAATCGATGGGTGCACCGATTTCGTTTGGGGGGTCTCCAACCTCGCCGGTGCTCCGTTCTTCGATTTGAAGGACAACACCATCGGCGGCGACCCGGCTCAACCGCAGGATATCACCTACATTGTACCGCACTCGCCGGGCATCAAGTCTGGCACCGACGACGTGGCAGGCGATGGCTGGAAGTCGATCTTCGTAGGGACCTCGGCCAGCGCTATGACGGCAGCTCTGCGACCGGGCGACGTGGTGCGGGTCTACACGGCGGGCAACGCTGCGGAGGAATCGCTGTTGCCTGGTGGAGGCTATGGCGCGCATTCGTTCGTTGTCGCCTCGGTCACCGAGGCGGGCGTCGAGGTGGTGGATAACTGGAACACCGCCGGGATCGTGCGGCATTCGCTCGACGACATCACGGCAGCATTCGCGCCGGGCGGTCAGTTCGAGGCGGCGTTCGTGTCGAGGCTGGATGATGTGTACATCGCTGCGACCTTCGAGAACGACCTAGGAGGAAACGGGTTCGGATCGTTCTCAGGGCTCGTCGATTCGGGTGGGAGCCATTCTACACCGGTCGACGGAGGGGGCACACCGAGATCAATTTCCCTGCGCGACAGCTTCCAATTGAACCAAACGGAAAGCGGTCCGCAATGGTATAGTAAACTCGTGCCGTTATCAGACTCGAACTTTCTTGCCGTTTGGCGTTCTACGGACGCTCCGGGCGGGACCTACGCCCGGCTCATGAATAGCGACGGGCCATTGACCGACGAAATCGCTGTCTCTGAAAGAGACTCTGATTTTGGGCTTTTCAAGTTGACGTCTGGAGACATTGCGCTTGTTCACACAAGCGCTGAATACTTTAGACCAGTCGTTTACATTACTATGATTAGGTTAGACGAAGAGACAGCACAAATTTCGGCCGACACGGTCTCAACTAGAATTGATTCTGACGGAACAATGGGAATTGATCGTCTGAACGTGAATGATCAGGTCTCATTGGGCTTGCAAGACGGCGGCCTTACTCTCATTCTGACAGAGACGACTGAAGAAGACTTCATATTCTTGAAGTTTGATCAGGATGGAGCGCTTGAAATCGAGGCGCGCCTTGATTTGAAGGTGCAAAAGACGTCAGATATCCCAAATGGATTTCTGATAGCGACAGAGCTATCTTCGGGCGACCTGATGTTACTTTGGGGTGAGGCAACAGGAGATCCATTTGATCACGACCCGGTGCGGTACTACGCCCAAACTCTTTCGATATTAGGCGAACCTGTTGGCGATCCAGTTTTAATAACGGACAAAGGTGCGCGTTTTGCGATAGGCTTGGAAGTGCTGAACATGGAAGATGGCACTCTTTTTGTGTCATGGCGAGAGCGTGATCCCGATACCACGACATACACTCTGTCGGGGAAATTCATTAATTCCGACGGTTCTATGGTTCCTGGACCGCCCGCGCTAAGCATAGATAATGTCGGAGGCGAGCCAAGTCTTGAAGTAATAGACGGTGGTGTCCTGTTGTTCTACGGCCAAAGGGAGGCAGGCTTCGGTTCGGTTATAACTCAGAAGGCAGCGTTTTATGGGGCAGATGGGACGGTTGCTCAAGTCTCCGATGATGTTGGCGTTCAATTTGGGCAAAGGCCGGACCTCATTCGTCTTGAGACGGGAGAGTTCGTGGTCGCCAGCGAGTTCAGGCGAACTGAGCAACTTCCAGGTGAGGACTCTTTTGATCTAATTGAAGTCGGTGTTTCTGTCTTTTCGATTTCCACCTCGGATGGACCAAATGACCCGCCCGTCGCATCAGGAGATACCCATAAAACGTATTCGACTCTCGATTCGATTCCGCTTGCCAACCTTTTTGCGCTGACCGATCCAGATGGCGCAGACGACATAGTTTCGATCGAAATCTCCGACAACACGCCCGGAAGCGACGGTGGAGTATTCCTTAGCAATCCACTTTTCGGGTCACCTTTTATCGTGACGCGTCCAATGTCGGAGCCATACCGGATCAACATCACGCCCGAAGACCTGAAATACTGGTTCTATCAGCCCAACACCTTTGGCACTAACGCGATCCAGATCGAGGCAACTGATCGCGAAGGTAATGTCAGCAACCCACTGATTGTTAATCTCAGCTTTACTGACGAAACGTCCTCGATAGGTTCGGCTCCTATTATTACAGGCCCGACCCTGATCGAGCTTGATGCACAGGGATCGGGCGGGATTACTTCGATCATCTTCGACAGCTCGGTCATTAATGTCTCTGATGTGGACAGCGACGTCTCATACATCCGCTTCTATGATACCACGCCGGGAGAAGACGGCGGCTACCTCGCGCTGGACGGTGTGCGGATCACAGGCACTTTCCAAGATGTCGGTCTGAATGGACTTGATAGGATTTCCTACGTAGCCGGACAAAATCAGGGCTTTAATGATATTGCCATTGAGGCATTTGACGCTGAGGGCAACGACAGCAACGACCTACTTGTTCGGATTAATGTCATAGAACCGGCTCCTGAGAATCGTGCGCCAGATGTCGCGCCACGGATGCTGCCCGGCGTAATCGAAAGGGGACAGGCCGTCCGGCTTGATCAGTTGTTTGCCGTAAGTGACCCCGATGGCAACTCGGACATCTCCTCGATTCGAGTGAGCGTGGACCAAAATGCAATTTTGCGTCTGGATGATTCTGAAACAGTCAGAACTGTTTTTAACTTTGATGAGTTTGGTCGTCTTACGGTAGTGCCGATTGGCCAGGCATCGCAATTTACGGTCGAGGCAAGCGACGGATTATTATCCGACACAGCAAGTCTGACGTTGTCAGTCGGCGAGCTTCAGTATGCTAACAATTTAGAACTTGAATATTTTTCTCGCCAGTCGGCGTACGGAGATGGACCCGTTGCACAGATTGGTGAAAACGGGATCGTCGGACACAACGGGCAAATACTAATTGATGGTTGGACCGTCAAACATGAGTTTGTCCAAAATACTTTCCGCGCCATTGTGCTTGAGAAGGCCGGTTATGCACCGGTCCTTGCATTCAGGGGAACTGATGCAATCATATCTGATTGGATCGAGAATGGCCCAATTGATGGAGTAGGCTACCGCGAAATTAAGGCCGCATGGGACGATAATATTAGGTCTTCCGACGGCGGTCCGGGTTTCCATGATTGGCTCGTTGAAAATCGTAACGCCAGCATTTCCGGTCATAGCCAAGGCGGATCTCAAGCGCAACTTGCCATCGAATTCATGATCGGGGAAAATGTTCGCCCGACCGGATACCTTACGACGTTCAACACGGCGGGAATCAACAAAGGCAGTGACGCGACCGACTACGGTAGCCTTCAGGGGGTTGTCCATTTCGTCTCAGCGGGAGACATCGTCAGTCAAGTCGGTAATCGATTCACGCCAGGCGAAGTAGTCTATTACGATATGGACAGCGTCGCGCCTGATGGAAATGCCACTGATCTACTTGCGCGCGCGCATACAGGCCACTGGTCACAGCCTGAACTTTATAGCCGGGCATGGGTAAACGACGTGCCAGTTCTCGACGAGTATCCAGAAATTTATTACGCGGCGACACCGAACACGACAGAAGTCCTCGGAAGTCCGTTCTTCAGCCATGGTGCCATACGATCTGGTGTCGATAGCGAGTACCATCAACTCTACTCGCTTATGTTGGGCGCGGCGTTCGCGTCTGGACCCGGAGCGGTCGTGGCCGTTCCATTTGTGACAGCCCTCTTTGCCAATCGTGCATCGACCGAAGAGACACGATCAACAGCTGGAAACCTCCTTTCATCTCTCATCGAGACCGCAGGGGTGCTTGGACAGAATGCTAAAAATGTCCTCCAGTGGCTTGAGAATGACGCCGACAATCAGATCGCGTCGATTGCGAATCTTTCCGACAGCACTTCGTTGGCTGAGGTAGTAGCTGCAGACAGAGTCATCTACCAAGTTAACGAATCCTTCGTTCCGTTTGACGTTCCTAACGGACAGGATGCGTTGTTTGTCGGGCAAGTAGATAACTTGAACGGACTTAGAATATCTTCGTTTGACTCACGATCAGCGTTCCTCATCCAAGATCCGAACATTAATTTTCAGAATATCAATATTCGTAAGGGCTCGGCAATTATTGAGATCGATGAGGATCTCGACGGAATAGTCGACGCTACGATTACGTTGGAGGGCAACTTTCGACTGGCAAGCTTCACCGGAACACAAACTGGATACGGGCTGGAGTTAAATTATCTTGGCAACGCAATACCTGAAGCAATTAAGGACGCATTCACTACTTCAGAATCTACTGCATTCATAACTCGAGATGTGCTTCTGAACGACACCGATGGTGACGGCGATGAGTTGAACATCGTCGGCCTGGACCTGACCGGAACGCTCGGGATCGTGACCGACAACGGTGATGGAACTTTCGGCTACGATCCGAACGGTGCCTTTGACAGCTTGCTCAATGGTGAAACGGCCGCAGACACGTTTGTCTACTTGGTCTCTGACGGAACCGAAACGGTTTGCGGTGAAGTTACCATAACTATCACGGGTGAGGGTACACCGGCGTCTATCCTGAACCCGATTAATGGCACGACCGGCAGCGACAGCATTGTTGGAACAGATCAGGCCGACGATATCGACGCGATGTCTGGTGATGATGTTGTCGCTTCTCGGGGAGGCGCTGATATTATATCACTCGGCTCAGGTGCCGATATATTGGTTGGTAGTGCGTCAGATCATTTTGGCGACACCGTTCGAGACTTCAATGGGCAAGACAGCATTATTTTTGAAGGGGTCAGATTCGCACGATCAGATATGACCGTGAGCGGTGATCCGACCGTATTGGGTATAGATATAGACCAAGACGGTAACGCTGATGGCTCCATGACTTTGCTTGGTGATTTTTCTTCAGGAGATTTTATGGCTGTAGCGTTTGAAGAGGATACGACACTAAGCTTCGAGACATTTCTGCCTGAACTACAAGAACGGCAAGCCGTCGACCCAGAACTTGTCAATGGGATCATTAATCAGAATTTTTTGAAAGGCGATGGCTCGACTGATTTTAAGGTCACATTGCGGGATATGGGTTTTGCTGGCTACAATAATGTAGTCGGCGTTTATGAAATCAATGCAAGCGGCAACATCGTTGATGCTCGCATTCTTTTTAAGAATGCTAATTCTGATAAAGTGGCAGAAACTGGTATCACAGATGTAGAAGCGGACAATAAATTAGGGTTTTTCATCGTTCAAGACGCCGCCCTTTGGGCGACGACACTGGTTTCGACCGACACGCTTAGTTTTATAAATAGTTCTGGGGCAGCGGCAACCATCGCAGATGGTAAGGATATCTCAATCGCAGTGAATGGCACTGCTGTTGATGAAATGGTATTCCACAGCTTTGCAGAAGATATGAACTCTGACGGCGTGCAGCATGCCTTGTCAGGCGTTGATGTCGGTGGAGAATCTATCTCCATTGGCTTTGAGGACCTGACAGGCGGCGGTGATCTGGACTATGAGGACGTGGTCTTCCGTGTAGAATTGGTAGATAACTTCGTGTTTGTTTGAGGTCTTTGCCCGAAACAATTGAGGTCAAGAAGGCTTTCTATGGGAGTGTCATAAACTCTGCGCATCTGGGCTGGCCCATATTGAACCCGAAGATCACCGACCTCGAACCTGCAGATTTTTGTTATGGGCGGCGGGCAGGTCACGGCGTTAGTCCGGGCAGCAGGGTGACGCTACCGCTTCAAAGCCCATACCCCTCCCCGATCCCGCGGCTCAACTCGCGCTCGATCTCCAACGCCTTCACCCGTTCGTCCTTGATCTCGTTGGCGCGTGCGTTGGCCGGCCCTGCGATGTCATCGAAGTCACAGCCAAAGCGATCGGCTGCGGCATCGACCTGTGAGATCAGCGCCTGCTGCCGCTCCTCACTGAGATCCCCGTTGTCGAGCTCGCGGCTGTCCTGCCAAGCGCGGGCGATCTGCTCGATGAACTGCGCGCGCTCGGCTTCCAGTGCCGCCAGCCGTTCCGCTTCACGCGCCTGCGTCCTCTCCTCCGCCAAGGCCCGCTGCCGCTCGGCCTCCTTCCCTTGGTACGCCCGGCTGAAGCTCGCAGCGAAGTCCTTCGCCCCTGCCCCAGAAAACAATACCCGCGCGGCTTCAGTCGCCGCATTCAAGCGACTGGCGTCGGCCTCACGGGCTGCCGTGTAGATGTTGTGGGCCTCAACCATGCGTTCCAGCAGATCGGCCATGAGGCTGCGCTGCTGGCGGACCCCGTGCACCTGCGCCCCGCGCTGGGTGACGGGCGTGTAGTCCGTGCCATCACGTTCAGCCACGCGCCGGGCCTTGCGCTCCATGGCGTTGGCTGCCGGTCCCAGCTTGATCTCAGGGTCACGGTCCAGCGTCATGGCGACCAGCTCTTCGCCGCGCTCCAGCGCCGCCTCGCGCTGATCCTCCAGTGAGCGGTGATCGACCCGCACCTCAAGGCCAGCGCGTTCCAAGGCATGGTTCTGCATCTGCGCCCAGAGGCCGCGCATGTCCTCGATCTCGGCGCCGCCGGTCTTGGCCGCATCCAGGATGCGGGTCTTGTCGGTCAGACCGTCCGCTGACAGGACACGCGTGGTGGTCAGGATGTGGGCGTGGTGGTTGCGCTGATCGCCTTCGCGGTGCGGGGCGTGCAAGGCCACATCCGCTGCGATGCCGTAGCGGTCGACCAGCGCCTGGGCGAAGTCTCGCGCCAAGGCGGCCCGACCTGCGGCGGACAGCTCCGACGGCAGGGCGAGCTCCCACTCGCGGGCGATGACGGAGTTCTTGCGGGTCTCGCGCGCCTCGGCCGCGTTCCACAGACCGGCGCGATCGGAGGCCCATTCGGGGGCGCCGGTAGGCACGAGGATGAAAGCATCCTCGATACCCTGCTTGCGGGTATAATCATGCACCCGGCCCTCCCGCTCGCAGGACAGGCACTCGCCCGCCCGGTAGGCCGCAGCGGCCGTCGCCGTACGCCCAACGCTGCGCTTCACAGTCTTGACGCTGAGGTGGTAGCTCGCCATGCGCCCTACCCCTCCAGCAGACCGGGACAGGCGGCGGACACCAGCCCGCCGCGGCCTGCCAACACACAACGCAAACCCCGGCACCAGCCACAGGGATGCGGGGTGCGTGGCCCGGTCTGTCGCCCGGCGCGCCGCGCCCCGCAACGCGGAGCGGGCCGGGCGACAGGAGGCAGCAGCGTAGGCGTCCATCCGGACGGCAAGCCGCTGCCTGCCCCGTCGCATCCCTCACTCTGACCGGCCGCACCTGGGCGGTCAGAGTGAGGGACAGACAGGACCGTTTGCCGGACAAGCGCAGCGCGGCAAACGTGGCGAGGAACCGGGCCACAAGGCTCGCTGTTCCGACGCCTCCGGGCTGACGAAGCTGTCAGCAGACCCGGCACCCGCAAGGTGCCACGGTCGCACTGGCGGCGCGTCAGCCCGGCACGCCATCCAATCGCGCAGGTTGGTCTGGGAAGGTTTGGAAGGGGCGATGCGCCCTTCCATTCCAATGTGCATAGCTTCATTGGACGGGGACGCTGTCGGCGGGGGCTCTGCCCCGGTGAGACCGCACGCAAACTTGGCAAGGAACGCAGTGACGGACAAGTTTGCATAAGTGCGCCATTCAATCCTATCGGCTTTCATGGTAGCCCTCCCTCAACGTAGCGCACCACCCCCTCAAAAGGAACCCCGTCATGGCCGACCCTAATCTGGAAAAGCTCGAACGCCAGTACGAACAAGCCAAGGCACGACTTCAATCCGCACGCGCCCGAAAGGCGACACAGGACCGCAAGATCGATGCCCGGCGCAAGATTGTCCTCGGCGGTGCCCTCATCGAACGGGCCAGCCGCGATCCCGATGTGACCCGGTTGCTGAAGTCCCTGGTGGAAGGTCTCGCTCGTGCTCAGGACCGCAAGGCCTTCGAGGGATGGTCTCCCCCAGCTTCGGAGGCAGACAGAGACATCGACACTGTCCTGAACGGAGGTGGAGGCGCGGACAGTGCCGGTGCCCACAGGGGCGATGTCGAGGGGGCGCATGCTGACGATCCGTCGCGAACATCGGACCCTGCAACGGCCAGCAATCTGAATGCCGCGCAAAGTGTCCGGATGGAGAAACCGTCATGAGCGACATCACCGATGCCGAGCCGGACCAGACACCGGAGACCATGCCCAGTTTACGGGATATTTTCTACAAGGAGATCACGACCAACGGTGGTGACAGCGCCGCGGCCTTCATTGAGATCTTGGATGAACTGGACAGCCGCACCGGGGTGACGGACCAGCTGATCGAGCAGGTCAGCCAGAACTTCGATCTGCTCGTGAAATGGCTGATCACGGTAGATGGACGGCTGAAGAATATTCCAGACGACATTGAGACAAGCACACAGGGCGCCACTGACAGCCTGAGCGCCGCAGCAGAGCGTGGGGCAGCCACAGGGGCCAAGCAGGGCACTGCACCCTCACACGACGCCCTGGAGGCCCTCAGGGTGGCCGTGAAGGACTACGCAGCCCGTGAGGCCGTCATCAAGCAGCGCGCCGCTGTAGGGCTGCCCCTCGTCTTTGGCGCAGGTCTCATTGTAGCTCTATTCCTCGGCAGCGTCCTCATCCCCGCCCTGCCCCAGCACTGGCAATGGCCCTGCAAGATCATCGGGGCAGAGTTCAGGCCAAACATCGATCCAGACAGGACGACGACGTTCTGCGTGATCGTCAGGGAGTGAGACATGGCTTTTCTGGGCTCTCAGCATCTTCGGTGCGTCTGTTCTGACAGGTCGCTTCGAGGTGAAAAATGGGCTGATCTTGGCCACGCCCGATCAAGCTGGGTGTTATATATGTGTTAGAGTCTGTGTTACGCGAATCAGTGAGGTTGTTAACCAATTGATTTAATGTCTTTAATCAGCCTGTTTTTTGGCTCCCGGTGGGTGATATTACGAAAGACGGTGGGTGATATTACGAAAGACGGTGGGTGATATTACGAAAGCGTTCCGGTGGGTGATATTACGAACCGCTTGCATCGGTGGGTGATATTACGAATATTGTAGGCATGGTGGGTGATATTACGAAACAGGACAGGACGCCTCTGCTTCCCTTGCGACACGCGCAGGGAGACTTTTTTGTTTGCGATATTTTCGATGCCGCACCTAAGGGTGACATGGCTTCCATGGCGTACCCCATCTTCACCCTTTCGACTAAGCCGGACACAAAAAAACGGCGTTACGTGGCCACCGACGGCAAGAGCTACGTCGAAGTCCGACCAAACATGATCGGTCTCGCCACAGTTCATGACCGCGACGTGCTGATCTATTGCATTTCGCAGGTCATGTCGGCACTGAACGATGGGAAGCAGGTCCATCGGACCTTGCGATTCAAGGCATACGATCTGCTCGTTGCAACCAACCGGCCCGTCGCCGGAACCGGCTACATCGGCCTCAAGGCCGCGCTGGAGCGGTTACAGGGAACCCAGATCGAGACGAACATCACCACAGGCGGTGTCGAACAGATTGACGGTTTCAGCCTGATTGATCGCTACCGGATCGTGCGTGAAACCCGTGACGGCCGGATGCTCGACCTCGAAGTCACCCTCTCGGATTGGGTCTTTAACGCGATTGCCGGTGATGATGTTCTGACACTGAACCGTCGCTATTTTCAGCTCCGCAAACCTCTGGAACGCCGTCTGTATGAGCTGGCTCGCAAGCAATGCGGAACCCAGCCGGAATGGAAATGCGGTCTTGAAAAGCTACAGGGCCGCACCGGCTCGACATCGTCGGACAAGGAGTTCCGGCGTCTCGTAAAAGCGATCTGCAAGGCCGATGAGGAACATAATCACATGCCGGATTATGCTTTCCGACTGCAAGCCGACATATTGACGGTCACGCCGAAGCGCGAGTTTCTTGATACCTATGCGGCGAAACCCCAACAGGATCGGTTGACCGGCGGCTATATCCTGCCCCTCTCGCCTGATACCCTCGAACGGGCGCGGGAGCTGGCCCCGACATGGGACATCAAGGTTCTTGTCGGGGAATGGCGAACCTACGCAGCAAGGCAGAAAGAGCCTCCGAAGAACCCGGACGCCGCATTCCTCGGGTTCTGCAAGATTTGGTATAAGAAACGTGGCCGCAGCGGGTGGTAGAGTAAATACTCAAAAACTCATTTACTCAAATACTCAATCCATAATTTACGGGTGATGCTGGATATGGTTTGGCCTTCTTCCGCCGCCCGCCCCTTGATGCGACGGTAGAGCGAGTCCTCGATCTCCGCGTTCAGACGGCGCTTTTTCTCGTTGGTTTCGGTCACATCGTTCAGGAGCTTGGACTTGATCTCGTCACGCTGGCTTGGGCGTTTACTGGAGAGTGCCATCATGCACCCTCCGCGTGGACGAAGGCGAGAATTTCGTCCGTAAGGGCGTTCATCTCCGCCAGTGCATCGGCGTTCCTGCCGTCGAAAACCGTACCCCCTTCGCTTGCTGTCTGGGGATAGACCTGTCGCTGCGTGATATGTGTAGTGAACACACCCAAACCCTGTTCCGCGAGTGCCCTGCCTATCTCGTCGCCAAGACGTGTTCCAGCGATTGCGCGGCTGATGATGAACCGGGCCGCAGGTTTGCCGTCTGTCACTTCCTGACGGGCCTTGATGAACTCCACCAAGTCCGACGCGGCCCAAAGATCATAAGGGCTTGGTGTGACCGGAACGAACACAAAATCGGCGATCTTGATGCTTGCGGCGATCATGTCCTCCAGCTTAGCTGCGCCATCCATTATGACAAAATCGTAGGCGGCAGCGACATCCGACAGGCTTTTGACGTTGTTTGCCCGATCCAGGGCGACGAGGGGGAGGGGATTCTCTTCGTTGGCCGCGTGCCAGTCGCGGGCGCTGCCCTGCGGATCGGAATCGACTATCAGAACTTTGTGGCCGCGTTCATGCAGCGAACGGGCAAGATTCGTGGCAATGGTAGTTTTTCCGCTGCCGCCCTTGGGATTCAGTATCGCGATAATCGGCAAGTTAGTCACCTTGTGTAAATGAGTTTTTACTCAAATGAGTATATACTCATTTCTGGATGGCGCAATTACCGTTTTGGCAGAAGGCCTACAGCCGGTCCTTCAGCCGTCGCATAAAATCCATCCGCTCGTGTAGGATGGCGATAATGACCGGCCGATCTCCGTCCAGCCAGAAGATGTAGTGGTGCTCGCAGCGATGGATCCGAATACCGTTCGGCAGTCCGTCGAGTGTCTTTGATTGCGCATGTTTGCGTCCAACGGCTTCGCAACACGCCTCAATCCGGTCAAAGTATGTCTCGGCCCGCTTGAAGCCCCAAGTCTCGTAAGTATAGCGCCAGATGCCGCGCAAATCCTCTTCGGCGGCAAGCGTGAGGTCATGGAACTGCATGTGGGCGGCTATCGACCGGCCTGTTCGTGCGCTTCGCGCCGGATGTCGGCCATCGACTTCGTGGAAAGTCCGCCGCGCCGCGCCTGCTCGATCCGGGGACGGAGAAAGTCGGACAAGGCGGCAACCGCCTCGTCTTCGCTCAAGTTATCCAGGGCAGGGGCATCGCCAAGGGTGCGCTTTAGCACATAGTCCTTGATGCTCTCGCCTTTCAGCGCAGCGATGGCCTTCAGCTTCTGATGTTCTTCTAGAGTGAGATCGATCGAGAGTCTGGGCATACTCAGAAGGTAGCATAACATGACCAACAAAACAACATTTGTTGTCTAGAAAATTGACAAACGGTAGTGTCGTTAAGTCCGAACGATAACGAATTGAGCAGGGCAGGGCGCAGCCTTTACCTGAGCGCCGCAAAGTGTCCCGCTAAAATGCAGAAGCACGGCTCACGCCTCAAACATGTCCAATTGCTGCGGCTCGACCCAATACCCGCGCCGGCGCTTGGCGGCTTCCAGCACGATGAGCGCCCCCACGGCAAGGTCCTCGCTGTCAAACCACTCCATGCAGACCTTGCCGCCCTGGCCGATCCGGCCCCACTCGCGGTACAGGGTCCAGGCCCCGAACAGGTTCGGCAGCACCAGCATGCGATAGTACCGGGCCTGATTGGTCGCCGCGTCACGCTTTTCGAGGTAGGTTTGCATGGGTCAGAGGTGATACTTGCGAGCGATATCGAGCGCCTCGGCCTGTTCGGTGCCGATGTACTCCTTGGTACTCTCGATGCTGACGTGTCCCAGCAGGAGCTGGGCGGCACGCAGGTTGCCGGTTTGCTGGTGGATGTACGTCGGGAAGGTCCGGCGCAACGAGTGCAGCCCGTAAAGGGCGGGATCGAGCCGGGCCCGGACCAGCCAGCCTTTGAACAGGCGCCAGAGCTGGCTTTCGCTCAGATGACTGTTGGACCACCGCACGCCCTGTCCGGTGAAGAGCCAACCGTGCAGCGGCCGCTCGCTGACCGCGAGATAGACCCGCAGGCTGTCGCGCGTCACGGCCGACAGCCGGGCCTGCACCGGACGGGCATTCCGGGTCTCGGTCTTCTTCTGGCGGATCTCGACAATCTCGCGCACGCCGAGCGGGGTGGCCACATCGGCCACCCGCAGGCGCACCAGGTCGGAGCCCCGGAAGCAGGTATCGAGGCCAACGTTGAACAGCGCCAAGTCGCGCACCGCCGCCGGCTGGGTCCGGCTGTCCTGCCGCAACAGCAGGCGGATCAGGCTGACCTCGTCGGGGGTGAGGGGGGGCTTCTTGCCCACCACCTTGCCGCGGTTCCAGGCCGGTTTCGGAGGGGGTATCATGAGGCCGATCCTTGCAGGCTATACACTCACCATGGCGGCAAAGCGTGCATGCTGGAAGAAGCAAAGTGCGAAGAACCTATGAAACCCCTACTTTACAAGGCTGCAGCCCACTGGTCGCCATGCGAGCTAATAGTCAAAAGCTTGCATAAAGATCCTGAAGGAGGATACTGGAAAGCTAGACGCAGCAGGTACGCAATTTCGACCTTTCGCATTTGCACTCAACCGGTTCGATCCGACGCAAACGGCCCTAGGCGTCTGACCGCCCAAACGGCTAAGACTCGTCAAAAATCCCAATCTCAGCCTTAGAATTCCATTCTAACCCCGCCGTCAGGCGCGTTTCCACACGCTCTGGAGCGTTTCGGGTAGAAATTTAAAGCGCCTATATTGAGCGCGTTGGCCATCAATCCATCAAACACGTAGCTACCAACTACACCTGCCGGTTGAAACACAGATGGGCAGGTCTAACAGGCTGCTGAAATAGTCCCGCCTCGACAGTAAATTGAGAACATGATTCACTCTCCGCACGGCAATGTCGGGGGTGAAGATGCGCGGGACAGACGAGACGAGCGGGTCGCTGTTTAGCTATGTCGATCTCGAGGAGCGCATCCCTGCCAAGCATCCGCTGCGCAAGATCCGGCAAGTGGTCAATGACGCCCTGGCCAGCCTCGATGACGAGTTTGCCTCACTCTATGTCGACTTCGGCCGTCCTTCTATCGCACCTGAGCGGCTGATCCGGGCCAGCTTGATCCAGATCCTGTTCTCGGTTCGGTCCGAGCGCCAGTTGATGGAGCAGATGCAATACAACCTGATGTTTCGCTGGTTTGTCGGCCTTGGTATCGACGCCCCGGTTTGGGTCCCCACAGTGTTCACCAAAAACCGCGACCGACTTCTGACGACGGACATATCGCGCAAGGTGATGGCGGCAATTCTGGCACACCGCGAGGTGGCACCGCTGTTATCGGATGAGCATTTCTCGGTCGATGGGACATTGATCAAGGCATGGGCTTCAATGAAAAGTTTCCAGCCGAAGGCGGGCGTCACGCCACCCGACGATCAAGGACCGGATGATCCGCCAACGTCCACCATCGCCCCTGACAACCAACCCACCCAATCTGAGCCCGAGACCGAACCGATGCCCCGCCCCCATCACCGCAACCGGAATGCCGAGGTCGACTTCAAGGGCGAGAAGCGCTCGAACGCTACCCACGCGTCAACCACGGATTCGGAGGCACGCCTCTACAAGAAATCGCCCGGCGCCGGCGCGACACTGTGCTTCATGGGCCATGCGCTGATGGAGAACCGCCACGGTCTGGTTGTTCAGGGCGACTTGACGCAGGCAGACGGCCATGCCGAGCGGCGTGCCGCCCTGGACATGGTGCATCGCCACTCTCCCGGATCAACCCGGCGGCTGACGCTTGGGGCGGACAAGGGGTATGACGCTGCCGAGTTCGTCTCTGACCTCAGGGAGGCCTGCGTCACACCGCATGTCGCGCAGAAATCGCGATACTCAGCGATCGACAGGCGCACGACCAGACATCAGGGCTACGCCTTGTCGATCAAGCACCGAAAGCGGATCGAGGAAGCCTTCGGTTGGGCCAAGACCGTCGGCGGCATGGCGCAAACCGTCTATCGGGGCGTCGAACGGGTGCGATCCCGCTTCATCCTGACGATGGCCGCCAATAACCTGGCCCGACTGCCCAGATTACTGGGAACATGAGGCGGAAGACGACTGAATGGGGGTTGAAAGTTTCGGACCCTTGTTGACGAGCGAAGCGCGCAATCACCCCACAGGCAGATCAACGTTCCCGCGCATCGACTAATTCAGCGGCCTGCTAAAATGCTTGACCTGACACCTTCAACCGAACGAAAATTCATTGAAATCGATAATTTTTTAGGTTTAGGGATATTTGATGCTGAGAGACTTACTGAAGGCAGATGAAATCCAGTCAGGGGTTTCCGCTCAGGAAATAGTAGATATCGCAATTTCCAACATCGGCATCGACTGGACAATCGATGGGTGCACCGATTTCGTTTGGGGGGTCTCCAACCTCGCCGGTGCTCCGTTCTTCGATTTGAAGGACAACACCATCGGCGGCGACCCGGCTCAACCGCAGGATATCACCTACATTGTACCGCACTCGCCGGGCATCAAGTCTGGCACCGACGACGTGGCAGGCGATGGCTGGAAGTCGATCTTCGTAGGGACCTCGGCCAGCGCTATGACGGCAGCTCTGCGACCGGGCGACGTGGTGCGGGTCTACACGGCGGGCAACGCTGCGGAGGAATCGCTGTTGCCTGGTGGAGGCTATGGCGCGCATTCGTTCGTTGTCGCCTCGGTCACCGAGGCGGGCGTCGAGGTGGTGGATAACTGGAACACCGCCGGGATCGTGCGGCATTCGCTCGACGACATCACGGCAGCATTCGCGCCGGGCGGTCAGTTCGAGGCGGCGTTCGTGTCGAGGCTGGATGATGTGTACATCGCTGCGACCTTCGAGAACGACCTAGGAGGAAACGGGTTCGGATCGTTCTCAGGGCTCGTCGATTCGGGTGGGAGCCATTCTACACCGGTCGACGGAGGGGGCACACCGAGATCAATTTCCCTGCGCGACAGCTTCCAATTGAACCAAACGGAAAGCGGTCCGCAATGGTATAGTAAACTCGTGCCGTTATCAGACTCGAACTTTCTTGCCGTTTGGCGTTCTACGGACGCTCCGGGCGGGACCTACGCCCGGCTCATGAATAGCGACGGGCCATTGACCGACGAAATCGCTGTCTCTGAAAGAGACTCTGATTTTGGGCTTTTCAAGTTGACGTCTGGAGACATTGCGCTTGTTCACACAAGCGCTGAATACTTTAGACCAGTCGTTTACATTACTATGATTAGGTTAGACGAAGAGACAGCACAAATTTCGGCCGACACGGTCTCAACTAGAATTGATTCTGACGGAACAATGGGAATTGATCGTCTGAACGTGAATGATCAGGTCTCATTGGGCTTGCAAGACGGCGGCCTTACTCTCATTCTGACAGAGACGACTGAAGAAGACTTCATATTCTTGAAGTTTGATCAGGATGGAGCGCTTGAAATCGAGGCGCGCCTTGATTTGAAGGTGCAAAAGACGTCAGATATCCCAAATGGATTTCTGATAGCGACAGAGCTATCTTCGGGCGACCTGATGTTACTTTGGGGTGAGGCAACAGGAGATCCATTTGATCACGACCCGGTGCGGTACTACGCCCAAACTCTTTCGATATTAGGCGAACCTGTTGGCGATCCAGTTTTAATAACGGACAAAGGTGCGCGTTTTGCGATAGGCTTGGAAGTGCTGAACATGGAAGATGGCACTCTTTTTGTGTCATGGCGAGAGCGTGATCCCGATACCACGACATACACTCTGTCGGGGAAATTCATTAATTCCGACGGTTCTATGGTTCCTGGACCGCCCGCGCTAAGCATAGATAATGTCGGAGGCGAGCCAAGTCTTGAAGTAATAGACGGTGGTGTCCTGTTGTTCTACGGCCAAAGGGAGGCAGGCTTCGGTTCGGTTATAACTCAGAAGGCAGCGTTTTATGGGGCAGATGGGACGGTTGCTCAAGTCTCCGATGATGTTGGCGTTCAATTTGGGCAAAGGCCGGACCTCATTCGTCTTGAGACGGGAGAGTTCGTGGTCGCCAGCGAGTTCAGGCGAACTGAGCAACTTCCAGGTGAGGACTCTTTTGATCTAATTGAAGTCGGTGTTTCTGTCTTTTCGATTTCCACCTCGGATGGACCAAATGACCCGCCCGTCGCATCAGGAGATACCCATAAAACGTATTCGACTCTCGATTCGATTCCGCTTGCCAACCTTTTTGCGCTGACCGATCCAGATGGCGCAGACGACATAGTTTCGATCGAAATCTCCGACAACACGCCCGGAAGCGACGGTGGAGTATTCCTTAGCAATCCACTTTTCGGGTCACCTTTTATCGTGACGCGTCCAATGTCGGAGCCATACCGGATCAACATCACGCCCGAAGACCTGAAATACTGGTTCTATCAGCCCAACACCTTTGGCACTAACGCGATCCAGATCGAGGCAACTGATCGCGAAGGTAATGTCAGCAACCCACTGATTGTTAATCTCAGCTTTACTGACGAAACGTCCTCGATAGGTTCGGCTCCTATTATTACAGGCCCGACCCTGATCGAGCTTGATGCACAGGGATCGGGCGGGATTACTTCGATCATCTTCGACAGCTCGGTCATTAATGTCTCTGATGTGGACAGCGACGTCTCATACATCCGCTTCTATGATACCACGCCGGGAGAAGACGGCGGCTACCTCGCGCTGGACGGTGTGCGGATCACAGGCACTTTCCAAGATGTCGGTCTGAATGGACTTGATAGGATTTCCTACGTAGCCGGACAAAATCAGGGCTTTAATGATATTGCCATTGAGGCATTTGACGCTGAGGGCAACGACAGCAACGACCTACTTGTTCGGATTAATGTCATAGAACCGGCTCCTGAGAATCGTGCGCCAGATGTCGCGCCACGGATGCTGCCCGGCGTAATCGAAAGGGGACAGGCCGTCCGGCTTGATCAGTTGTTTGCCGTAAGTGACCCCGATGGCAACTCGGACATCTCCTCGATTCGAGTGAGCGTGGACCAAAATGCAATTTTGCGTCTGGATGATTCTGAAACAGTCAGAACTGTTTTTAACTTTGATGAGTTTGGTCGTCTTACGGTAGTGCCGATTGGCCAGGCATCGCAATTTACGGTCGAGGCAAGCGACGGATTATTATCCGACACAGCAAGTCTGACGTTGTCAGTCGGCGAGCTTCAGTATGCTAACAATTTAGAACTTGAATATTTTTCTCGCCAGTCGGCGTACGGAGATGGACCCGTTGCACAGATTGGTGAAAACGGGATCGTCGGACACAACGGGCAAATACTAATTGATGGTTGGACCGTCAAACATGAGTTTGTCCAAAATACTTTCCGCGCCATTGTGCTTGAGAAGGCCGGTTATGCACCGGTCCTTGCATTCAGGGGAACTGATGCAATCATATCTGATTGGATCGAGAATGGCCCAATTGATGGAGTAGGCTACCGCGAAATTAAGGCCGCATGGGACGATAATATTAGGTCTTCCGACGGCGGTCCGGGTTTCCATGATTGGCTCGTTGAAAATCGTAACGCCAGCATTTCCGGTCATAGCCAAGGCGGATCTCAAGCGCAACTTGCCATCGAATTCATGATCGGGGAAAATGTTCGCCCGACCGGATACCTTACGACGTTCAACACGGCGGGAATCAACAAAGGCAGTGACGCGACCGACTACGGTAGCCTTCAGGGGGTTGTCCATTTCGTCTCAGCGGGAGACATCGTCAGTCAAGTCGGTAATCGATTCACGCCAGGCGAAGTAGTCTATTACGATATGGACAGCGTCGCGCCTGATGGAAATGCCACTGATCTACTTGCGCGCGCGCATACAGGCCACTGGTCACAGCCTGAACTTTATAGCCGGGCATGGGTAAACGACGTGCCAGTTCTCGACGAGTATCCAGAAATTTATTACGCGGCGACACCGAACACGACAGAAGTCCTCGGAAGTCCGTTCTTCAGCCATGGTGCCATACGATCTGGTGTCGATAGCGAGTACCATCAACTCTACTCGCTTATGTTGGGCGCGGCGTTCGCGTCTGGACCCGGAGCGGTCGTGGCCGTTCCATTTGTGACAGCCCTCTTTGCCAATCGTGCATCGACCGAAGAGACACGATCAACAGCTGGAAACCTCCTTTCATCTCTCATCGAGACCGCAGGGGTGCTTGGACAGAATGCTAAAAATGTCCTCCAGTGGCTTGAGAATGACGCCGACAATCAGATCGCGTCGATTGCGAATCTTTCCGACAGCACTTCGTTGGCTGAGGTAGTAGCTGCAGACAGAGTCATCTACCAAGTTAACGAATCCTTCGTTCCGTTTGACGTTCCTAACGGACAGGATGCGTTGTTTGTCGGGCAAGTAGATAACTTGAACGGACTTAGAATATCTTCGTTTGACTCACGATCAGCGTTCCTCATCCAAGATCCGAACATTAATTTTCAGAATATCAATATTCGTAAGGGCTCGGCAATTATTGAGATCGATGAGGATCTCGACGGAATAGTCGACGCTACGATTACGTTGGAGGGCAACTTTCGACTGGCAAGCTTCACCGGAACACAAACTGGATACGGGCTGGAGTTAAATTATCTTGGCAACGCAATACCTGAAGCAATTAAGGACGCATTCACTACTTCAGAATCTACTGCATTCATAACTCGAGATGTGCTTCTGAACGACACCGATGGTGACGGCGATGAGTTGAACATCGTCGGCCTGGACCTGACCGGAACGCTCGGGATCGTGACCGACAACGGTGATGGAACTTTCGGCTACGATCCGAACGGTGCCTTTGACAGCTTGCTCAATGGTGAAACGGCCGCAGACACGTTTGTCTACTTGGTCTCTGACGGAACCGAAACGGTTTGCGGTGAAGTTACCATAACTATCACGGGTGAGGGTACACCGGCGTCTATCCTGAACCCGATTAATGGCACGACCGGCAGCGACAGCATTGTTGGAACAGATCAGGCCGACGATATCGACGCGATGTCTGGTGATGATGTTGTCGCTTCTCGGGGAGGCGCTGATATTATATCACTCGGCTCAGGTGCCGATATATTGGTTGGTAGTGCGTCAGATCATTTTGGCGACACCGTTCGAGACTTCAATGGGCAAGACAGCATTATTTTTGAAGGGGTCAGATTCGCACGATCAGATATGACCGTGAGCGGTGATCCGACCGTATTGGGTATAGATATAGACCAAGACGGTAACGCTGATGGCTCCATGACTTTGCTTGGTGATTTTTCTTCAGGAGATTTTATGGCTGTAGCGTTTGAAGAGGATACGACACTAAGCTTCGAGACATTTCTGCCTGAACTACAAGAACGGCAAGCCGTCGACCCAGAACTTGTCAATGGGATCATTAATCAGAATTTTTTGAAAGGCGATGGCTCGACTGATTTTAAGGTCACATTGCGGGATATGGGTTTTGCTGGCTACAATAATGTAGTCGGCGTTTATGAAATCAATGCAAGCGGCAACATCGTTGATGCTCGCATTCTTTTTAAGAATGCTAATTCTGATAAAGTGGCAGAAACTGGTATCACAGATGTAGAAGCGGACAATAAATTAGGGTTTTTCATCGTTCAAGACGCCGCCCTTTGGGCGACGACACTGGTTTCGACCGACACGCTTAGTTTTATAAATAGTTCTGGGGCAGCGGCAACCATCGCAGATGGTAAGGATATCTCAATCGCAGTGAATGGCACTGCTGTTGATGAAATGGTATTCCACAGCTTTGCAGAAGATATGAACTCTGACGGCGTGCAGCATGCCTTGTCAGGCGTTGATGTCGGTGGAGAATCTATCTCCATTGGCTTTGAGGACCTGACAGGCGGCGGTGATCTGGACTATGAGGACGTGGTCTTCCGTGTAGAATTGGTAGATAACTTCGTGTTTGTTTGAGGTCTTTGCCCGAAACAATTGAGGTCAAGAAGGCTTTCTATGGGAGTGTCATAAACTCTGCGCATCTGGGCTGGCCCATATTGAACCCGAAGATCACCGACCTCGAACCTGCAGATTTTTGTTATGGGCGGCGGGCAGGTCACGGCGTTAGTCCGGGCAGCAGGGTGACGCTACCGCTTCAAAGCCCATACCCCTCCCCGATCCCGCGGCTCAACTCGCGCTCGATCTCCAACGCCTTCACCCGTTCGTCCTTGATCTCGTTGGCGCGTGCGTTGGCCGGCCCTGCGATGTCATCGAAGTCACAGCCAAAGCGATCGGCTGCGGCATCGACCTGTGAGATCAGCGCCTGCTGCCGCTCCTCACTGAGATCCCCGTTGTCGAGCTCGCGGCTGTCCTGCCAAGCGCGGGCGATCTGCTCGATGAACTGCGCGCGCTCGGCTTCCAGTGCCGCCAGCCGTTCCGCTTCACGCGCCTGCGTCCTCTCCTCCGCCAAGGCCCGCTGCCGCTCGGCCTCCTTCCCTTGGTACGCCCGGCTGAAGCTCGCAGCGAAGTCCTTCGCCCCTGCCCCAGAAAACAATACCCGCGCGGCTTCAGTCGCCGCATTCAAGCGACTGGCGTCGGCCTCACGGGCTGCCGTGTAGATGTTGTGGGCCTCAACCATGCGTTCCAGCAGATCGGCCATGAGGCTGCGCTGCTGGCGGACCCCGTGCACCTGCGCCCCGCGCTGGGTGACGGGCGTGTAGTCCGTGCCATCACGTTCAGCCACGCGCCGGGCCTTGCGCTCCATGGCGTTGGCTGCCGGTCCCAGCTTGATCTCAGGGTCACGGTCCAGCGTCATGGCGACCAGCTCTTCGCCGCGCTCCAGCGCCGCCTCGCGCTGATCCTCCAGTGAGCGGTGATCGACCCGCACCTCAAGGCCAGCGCGTTCCAAGGCATGGTTCTGCATCTGCGCCCAGAGGCCGCGCATGTCCTCGATCTCGGCGCCGCCGGTCTTGGCCGCATCCAGGATGCGGGTCTTGTCGGTCAGACCGTCCGCTGACAGGACACGCGTGGTGGTCAGGATGTGGGCGTGGTGGTTGCGCTGATCGCCTTCGCGGTGCGGGGCGTGCAAGGCCACATCCGCTGCGATGCCGTAGCGGTCGACCAGCGCCTGGGCGAAGTCTCGCGCCAAGGCGGCCCGACCTGCGGCGGACAGCTCCGACGGCAGGGCGAGCTCCCACTCGCGGGCGATGACGGAGTTCTTGCGGGTCTCGCGCGCCTCGGCCGCGTTCCACAGACCGGCGCGATCGGAGGCCCATTCGGGGGCGCCGGTAGGCACGAGGATGAAAGCATCCTCGATACCCTGCTTGCGGGTATAATCATGCACCCGGCCCTCCCGCTCGCAGGACAGGCACTCGCCCGCCCGGTAGGCCGCAGCGGCCGTCGCCGTACGCCCAACGCTGCGCTTCACAGTCTTGACGCTGAGGTGGTAGCTCGCCATGCGCCCTACCCCTCCAGCAGACCGGGACAGGCGGCGGACACCAGCCCGCCGCGGCCTGCCAACACACAACGCAAACCCCGGCACCAGCCACAGGGATGCGGGGTGCGTGGCCCGGTCTGTCGCCCGGCGCGCCGCGCCCCGCAACGCGGAGCGGGCCGGGCGACAGGAGGCAGCAGCGTAGGCGTCCATCCGGACGGCAAGCCGCTGCCTGCCCCGTCGCATCCCTCACTCTGACCGGCCGCACCTGGGCGGTCAGAGTGAGGGACAGACAGGACCGTTTGCCGGACAAGCGCAGCGCGGCAAACGTGGCGAGGAACCGGGCCACAAGGCTCGCTGTTCCGACGCCTCCGGGCTGACGAAGCTGTCAGCAGACCCGGCACCCGCAAGGTGCCACGGTCGCACTGGCGGCGCGTCAGCCCGGCACGCCATCCAATCGCGCAGGTTGGTCTGGGAAGGTTTGGAAGGGGCGATGCGCCCTTCCATTCCAATGTGCATAGCTTCATTGGACGGGGACGCTGTCGGCGGGGGCTCTGCCCCGGTGAGACCGCACGCAAACTTGGGAGGAAACGTAGTGACGGACAAGTTTGCATAAGTGCGCCATTCAATCTTATCAGCTTTCATGGTAGCCCTTCCTCAACGTAGCGCACCACCCCTCAAAAGGAACCCCGTCATGGCCGACCCCAATCTGGAAAAGCTCGAACGCCAGTACGAACAGGCCAAGGCACGGCTGCAATCCGCTCGCGCCCGAAAGGCAACGCAGGACCGCAAGGTCGATGCCCGGCGCAAGATTATTCTGGGCGGTGCTCTTATCGAACGGGCCAGCCGCGATCCCGATGTGACCAGACTGCTGAAGTCCCTGGTGGAGGGGCTCGCCCGCGCCCAGGACCGCAAGGCCTTCGATGGATGGTCTCCCCCTGCCCCGGAGGCAGACAGAAACATCGACAATGTCCTGAACGGAGGCGGAGGCGCGGACAGTGCCGGTGCCCACAGGGGCGATGTCGAGGGGGCGCATGCTGATGATCCGTCGCGTACATCGGACCCCGCAACGGCCCGCGATCTGAATGCTGCGCAAAGCGTCCAGTTGGATAAACCGTCATGAGCGACAGCACCGATGCACAGCCGGACCAGACACCGGACTCCTTGCCCAGCCTACGGGATATCTTCCACAAGGAGATCACGACCAACGGCGGCGACAGCGCCGCGGCCTTCATTGAGATCCTCGATGAATTGGACAGCCGCACCGGGGTGACGGACCAGCTGATCGAAGAGGTCAGCAGGAACTTCGATGTGCTCGTGAAATGGCTCGCAATCACGGATGATCGGGTGAAAAAGATCCCGGGAGACGTTGAGACAGGCATACAGCGCGCCACAGACAACCTGAGCGCCGCAGCAGAGCAGGGGGCTGCCACAGGGGCCAAGCAGGGCGCTGCACCCTCACACGACGCCTTGGAGGCCCTCAGGGTGGCCGTGAAGGGCTACACAGCCCGTGAGGCATGGATCAAGCGGCGCGCTGCTGTAGGGCTGCCCCTCGTTTTGGGCGCAGGTCTCATTGCAGCCCTGCTCCTTGGTAGCGTCCTCATCCCCGCGCTGCCCCAGCACTGGCAATGGCCATGCAAGATCATCGGGGCAGAGTTCAGGTCTAGTATCGATCCCGACAGCCTGACGACGTTCTGCGTGATCGTCAGGGAGTGAGCGGTAACTTCTGACTTCTCAGCATCTTCGGCTCGTTTCCGTTGAGAGGCCGGTTTGAGGTGGAAAACGGGCTGATCCCGGTCACGCTCGTTCAGGCTGGGTGTTATATATGTGTTAGAGTCTGTGTTACGCGCAAAAAACGTCCTTCAAAGCCTTGATAATAAAAAGTTATTATCAAGGCCCGTGTGTAGAGTCACAAAAGACCGTGTGTGAAATCACGAATGTGCCCGCATGGTGGGTGAAATCACGAAAGACAATCGGTCCCCTCTCCTTCCTGATCGTCAAGATCAAAAGGATTTCTTCGTCTGCGATATCTTCGATGCAGTTCCGAAGGGTGACATGGCTTCAATGGCCCACCCGATTTTCTCGCTCTCGACCAAGCCTGATCATCAGGTCCGTCACTACGAGGATGAGAGCGGCAAAAATTACGTAGAGATCCGCCCCTCCTCTGACGGACTCGCCACGATCCATGATCGCGACGTCCTAATTTATTGCATCAGCCAAGTAATCGCGGCGCTCAACGAGGGCAGACAAGTACAGCGCGTGGTACGGCTAAAGGCTTATGATATGCTCAAGGCGACGAACCGTGTAACTGATGGCCGCGGCTACAAGGGTCTACGTGCGGCACTTGTCCGCCTTCAAGGCACGCAGATCGAAACGAACATCAGCACGGGTGGGACTGAACAACTCGACATATTCAGCATCATCGACCGTGCCCGAATAGTGCGGGAAACCCGCGATGGCAGAATGCAGGAAATCGAGATCGAACTGTCAGACTGGGTATTCAATGCCATTCGGGCGCACGAAGTCCTGACCTTGCACCGAAATTACTTCCGTTTACGCAAACCGCTGGAGCGACGCCTCTACGAGCTGGCGCGCAAACACTGCGGAAGGCAGACGCAGTGGCGCATCGGCCTCCCTGCCCTTCAGCGGAAGTGTGGATCGACCTCGACCACGCGCGAGTTCCGTCGTCTAGTCGGTGCGATTGTGGAGCAGGACGAAGCGCACCATCATATACCCGATTATGCGATCCGACTGGATGGCGAGATGGTCATCTTTGAGAACCGTGGAACAATGGATGCTCTCGCCAGCGACGTTGTAGGCGATACGATTAGGCTCGGTTTCGATGCCCATCAGCGCGCCCGCGACGCTGCACCTGGCTGGGACGTGCACTATCTAGAGCAAGCCTGGCGAAGCTGGATGGCAGACGGCGGTCTCGATGCACCACGCGATCCGGACAAGGCTTTCGTCGGGTTCTGCGCCAAGTGGTTCGAGAAACGCGGCCGAC